>CAZMBF010000070.1:0-2730 GCA_964564365.1 uncultured Alphaproteobacteria bacterium | reverse complement strand
CTACACCACCCGCATCATTAACAAAGATTATGACGCTTTTAATCATCTTTGATGCACTGGAACAAGGAAAGCTAAAACTAACAGACATGCTGCCGATATCACGTCATGCTGCTAATCAACTGCCGTGTAAACTTGGTCTAAAAGCAGGCGGATTTATATCTGTGGAACAGATCATTTTAGCCTGTGTTACAAAGTCCGCCAATGATGCATCTGTTGTTGCATCAGAATTTTTAGCTGGCTCAGAATCTGCGTTTGCACAGTATATGACAAAACGAGCGCGTGAATTTGGGATGCTGAACACCACATTTAAAACTGCCTCTGGAATGCCCGCGGCAGGACAAATTACAACCGCCAAAGATATGGCACTTTTAGGAATTGTTGCAAAAAAACACTACCAAAAGTATTTTCACTTATTCAATACTCGAGAGTTCTGTTACAACCAAGCTTGCCACATCAACCACAATTACCGCCTTTTATCTCAAAAACATTTAAAGTTTGATGGTATCAAAACCGGCTTCGTGAATGCGTCTGGATTTAATGTGATTGGTTCGTATACAAATCCAAACGGTAGAAAGATCATCATCGTTCTGTTAGGTGGACCAACCCCCGCCTGGAGAGACAAACGCGTTGTAGAAATTGCCCAACGCTTAAACACCTTACCTGCTCAAGCCTATATAGCCCAACAAAAGCCAAACTCCGCATTGGAAAATCAGACAAAAACAGTGCGTATATCAGAAACTTCAGACCTACCATTAGAGGAAGAAACTCCCTTACCTGAAAAAACAGTTGAAAATGAGGGCAAGTATTCTTTATTGTTAGGTTATTATGGCAGCAAGCTCCGAGCAGAAACCATCGCTAAGCAAGCCCTTGCCCAATCAAAATTAGGATTGAACAAACCAGTGTCTACAAAACGTATTCGCATAGGTGGTCGATATTTGTATCAGGCAAGTATAGACAAGCTTACAAAACAGCAAGTAGACAAAGCCGTATCTATATTGAAAACCTTTAATATTGACTCAACTGTGGTGGAACAATCCTCTTAATTAACTTTGGAGAATAATATGACGAGATTAACCTTATGCGTGTTAGGAATATTTCTGATAGCCATAAGCCCCTGTGCTGCTGTAGAGAAAGATTTAAACTTAACCATATTAAAAAAGGCCTATCGTTGGTTATGTCAAGCGACAGAGGAAGAAGGTGCCAACAAAAGCACCTTAAATGAAACTGCTGATTTATCAAATGTAGACCACCTATGGGATCTTTACAAAGACATCATGAAAAATTCGGTTATCTTAATTCGCAAATACCCCAAAAAGGTTTCAGATAAATTAGAATCTTTATTTACACACGAAAACAAAGACATACTACCTTTAATCACTTTTTATCTATACAGTGTAGAAAGGAAAGATAGAGCTCTGAGGTATTACGAAGCTTTTAAAGTTACAGTGTCGCCGGCTAACCAAGAAAACTTATGGGTTGCATTAATCCCCTACACCGATGAATTGTCTCCCAATCACTTAAATTACTCTATCTTGATCATGGACTTAGCGAATCAACGTTTGATATCAAAGGATTAAAGCCCAGTAAGTGTGGGATACCCCGCATTAATCCAGGCGTTTGTTCCCCCACGCACAAAGCAGGTGTTTGTCAGGTTATAGGCTGCTAATACCTGACAGGCTCGCATTGAACGACCATCTGAAAGACAAATAACATAGATAGTTTCTTGATTCGCAGTTAATTCCTGAATTTCCTTAATCGAGGTTAGTGGCTTATCAAATAAATCATCAATAGGAACTAATCGAGTTTGCGGCATATGCGCTTGTTTATATTCTATTTCAGACCTAACATCAATAATAACCAAATTTGAGTCTTCTTTAATCATGCTATTTAGTTCGTTTACGTCTATGTATCTCATATTTTATCTTTCAACATCGCTAAGTGCAGGTGCTGGATGTGTTTTAAGCACACTTTAAAATCAGGCGCAAAATCATTCTCAACCCACCACTCTTCAGTATCTTTTAAGATCTTGCCCATCACTGGCCCAGGCGTAAATCCAACCTCTTGCAAATCACCGCCAGAGACAGGAAGTTTGGGTATTTCGATAGTCTCGATCGTTTGCAAGTCTTCCGTACACTTTTGAAGAGCCTCAACAGAAAAGTTCTGATTCGTAATGACATTACGTATATAGACATCTCTATATACGGACCGCCCCAGCTTGTAAAGATCTTTTAGATTTACTTCTGGATGGATTGTTTTACTGCAAACATCTTCTAAGCGTTTTTGTAGTGTAATCGGGATGCAAATGCCTCGATCCATTTGAAAATGGTTAATGCAGCCTAAAACCCCATAAAAAATCTCATGAAAGTAATTCTTCACCCAAGGTATTGCTCGTTCTAACTTATTCAGTGACCAGTTGAGCCTACACACGTTATTCATGAGCTTTGACGTGATCAGACCTTCTATAGCATTTAAGGGATAGTTTGCTTTAAAAATCTTTTGCAACTCATTCCACTTTCGCTCTAACGAAATATACTCCAATTGTTTTCCATGACTAATACAGACCTCATAGGTTGCATCATCGTACCGAGAATTGGAAAATAGTGCCATAAATCTAAAAAACCGAATGATTCGCAAATAATCTTCTTGAATTCGCTTAACAGGATCTCCTATAAATCTAAGAAATCTTGCCTCTAAATCAGCAAGTCCCTGTCCTGTAGGATCGTAATACTG
>CAZMBF010000069.1:0-5973 GCA_964564365.1 uncultured Alphaproteobacteria bacterium | reverse complement strand
AATCCCCCAACTGCAAAATCTCAATTAAAACAGTTAATTCAATTGATTATGGGATGTTTTTAAATCATTATATGTTTCTTACCAAAAATTTAATTTTTTTAATCTCATCTTATATCTCCACCTACATCTCTTAGTTTGAATATATACCTTATGTATGATTGGTCAACTGTTCATTTAAGGGGAAAAAATTATGATATTACGCTTAAAAAAACTACTTTCGTATCGCCATAGCGTTTCTCTTGCAGCACCTCTGTTTCAAACGACAAGCTTACATCATCTTGTTTATGCATTTCTGCGATGATGATGGTTCCAGGCGCAAGCCATGTATGCCTGTGTAAATGATCAAGGCTAAGATTTACTAGATTCTGGCTATAGGGTGGATCACAAAAAACATAATCTACAGACCGACTAGCTTTGGATATTTTTAGAACATCCGTTGGAATGATGTCTGTACGATCTTTAACGCCCCATTGTGCAATGGTGTTGTACACGTTTAAAGCTGCAGCACGTTGATTGTCAACGAACGTTACATGCGCAGCCCCTCGGGACAGTGCTTCAAATCCCAGCCCCCCAGACCCAGCAAAGACATCTAAAACGGTTGAACCTCTCAGATCTGGCATACCGCTATTGTGTTCTAAGATATTAAATATCGCTTGGCGCACTTTGTCAGATGTCGGTCGAGTTAACGCTGACTTTGGGGGAACAAATGACTTTCCAGCAAATTCTCCACGAATGATTCGCATCACAGCCCCTTTAAATAAGCATCTAAGACGTCAATTGACAGTTCAGTCACTTGACATGGCTTCATGCCATCTAACGAAAAAGGGCCATATCCCATGCGCATCAGGCGGTTCACTTTATATCCAAGATGCGTCATAATATTGCGTATTTCGCGATTTTTCCCCTCGACCAATGTCATCTTGACCCAGGTATTGCGCCCTTCAGAGGTTTCTATTTCGGCCTGAATACCTTGATAATTTACCCCATCAACTGTTATGCCCTTTGCAAGCAGGCTCACAAGATCTTGCTTTACAGTACCATACACTCGCACACGATATACCCGAGGAATACGATGGGCAGGCAGCTCTAAATGACGCACTAATGCGCCATCATTCGTTAGCAAAAGCAAGCCTTCCGACAGAAAGTCTAACCGCCCAACGTAACGAATGTTTTCAAACGATGGTGGCAATATATCATAGATTGTCTTGCGCCCTTCGGGATCAACCCTGGACGTAATACATTCGGCCGGCTTGTAAAATGCCCAAACTTTGCGCACGCCAGTTAAGCGAACTGTACGGTTATCAAAGCTTACAACGTCCCCTTCATTCACAAAGGTTGCTGGGGTGGTTACAACTTGGTCATTTAACTTGATACGACCCGCAGCAATCAATTCTTCACCTTGTCGGCGCGAACAAATACCAGCTGCGGCTAAAAATTTGGCAATCCGTTGATGTGTCATCTGTAACTCCATAGATGCACAATCTGCGAAATTTCACAGCAATTGTCAAGGAAAACCAGAATTAGGCTCCTTCGCTTTGCTCAGGAGACTTTTCACTGCCCACCCAACCTGGATGAAGCCCTTTACAAAGGCTTCACTGCGGTTTTCCCACCCACGGCGCTGAAGCGCCGATCAATCGATTGAGAAAAGCTATAAAATATGCTATAAACAGTCGTCACAAGGAGGCTTTATGACAGTAATTACGCGATTTGCACCCAGTCCAACAGGTTATCTTCATATTGGTGGAGCCCGAACAGCCTTATTTAATTGGTTGTTTGCAAGGCATTATGGTGGAAAATTTCTATTGCGTATCGAAGATACTGATCGGACACGCTCTACAGAAGACGCCATTCAAGCCATCTTCAAAGGCTTGTCGTGGTTAGGTCTTGATTGGGATGAAGAGCCTATCTTTCAATTCTCCCGCGCTGCTTGTCACGTTGAAGTTGCCAAAGCTATGGTGACGTCTGGACATGCGTATTATTGCTACTGCTCCCCTGAAGAGTTAGAACAGATGAAGCAGCAAGCAGCTGCCGAAGGTCGCCCCCCCATCTATGATGGTCGCTGGAGAGATCGTGATCCTTCAGAGGCACCAAAAGATATAAAACCCGTGATTCGCATCAAAATGCCACGAGTGGGTGAAACTGTTATTCATGACACCGTTCAGGGTGCTGTAACTGTTCAGAATACGCAATTAGACGATATGATATTGGTGCGCAGCGATGGAACCCCGACCTATATGCTGGCAGTTGTGGTCGATGACCACGACATGGGGATTACTCACATTATTCGGGGAGATGATCACTTAACAAACGCCTTTCGTCAGAAACAGATTTATGAAGCGATGGGGTGGAAAGCCCCCAGTTTTAGCCACATTCCATTAATTCATGGTCAAGATGGTGCAAAGCTGTCTAAACGACATGGAGCATTAGGTGTTGATGCCTATGAGGCTATGGGCTTTTTACCCGAAGCCATGCGCAACTATCTTGTGCGACTCAGTTGGGCGCATGGAGATGATGAGATTTTATCAACAGATCAAGCGATCGAATGGTTTGATGGATCCAGTATTGGTAAGTCAGCCGCCAGATTTGATTTGGTCAAACTGACCAGTCTGAATGGTCACTATATTCAAGAGTCCAGCAACCAACGATTAGTTGATGTGTTAAGTGCTCAGCATCCAGACCTTTCAGACCTTCAAAAAGATCGCATGCTGCGTGGAATGAATGGGTTAAAGCAACGCGCTAAAACGCTTATTGAGTTGTGGGATGCAGCACAGATTTATGTGTGGGATGTTCCAACAACTTACACCGATAAAGCCCAAGGGTTCTTAACGAACACAGAGTTGTTGAACAAAATTTGGGATAGCCTTTCGAACGTAACGCTTTGGGAAGAACCAACCTTACATGCGTGGGCAAAGGAATTTGCTGAAACGCATAATATGAAGTTGGGCGATGTCGCACAGCCAATTCGCGCTGTGTTAACGGGCTCAACAGTCTCCCCCAGCGTATTTGAAGTTGCCGCAATCATAGGGCGAGAACTAACCGAAATGCGCTTTCAAAACGTATTGAATAAACCGGATTAACAAGGAGTATTAAATGTCCGCAGAACAAACATTAATGAACATGCAACTAGATGTTAACGCACAATTTATCAAGGATCTTTCATTTGAAAATCCTCAAATTCTAAAACTGTTACAAGCCGGCGAACAACTGCCTGACATTGATATTAAAATTAATGTCAATCACATTGCACAAGAGACTCAAGATACACACGAAGTTTCTTTGATTGTAAATGCCAAAGGCACAAAGAATGGCAGTGATGTTTTTGTATTAGAACTAAATTACGCGGGTGTATTTACAATTAAGAACATTGATCAAACGTTGCTTCATCCAATCTTGATGATTGAATGCCCACGTATTTTGTTCCCCTATGCTCGCAACATCATTTCAGATGTAACACGTGATGGTGGGTATCCTCCGCTATTGTTAAAACCAGTAGATTTCGCAGATTTATACCGCATGCGATTAGAGCAAATGGCAGCTGCAGAACCCAAAGGTAATGCGTAGTTGATTGATATCTGGGTCTCATTATTGAGACCCCTTGTTTTCAGATGATACGCCCCTTAATCCCCACCCATCCCACGAAAACCCTGGATCTTGAATATCCATCATTTCGGACTGGGCACCATAAGATGTTGGAACTACTATAAACACCGTCGCTAGAGATCCTTTAGCATTTTGGTTTCCTTTTGAGTAACACCTGATAAATGAATTTTGATTAACAAGAAGTTAATTCGTGTAAAGAGTTAATGAAGCGTGCGTTTTAGTGGGTTTTAATGTAAACTTTTGGATATGATAATATAAAAAGAGTATTGTATGCATCGTAATCGCCACACAAAAATAGTTGCAACACTTGGCCCCGCGTCGTCAAACTTTGACATGATTCAACGTTTATTTGAACGTGGCGTTGATATTTTTCGGCTGAACTTCTCTCACGGAACACATGAAACACATGCTCAAAATATCACTTGGATCCGTCAGTTAGAACATTCAGTAAATCGTCCGATCGGGATTTTGGCAGACATCCAGGGACCTAAACTTAGGGTTGGAAATTTTGAGGGCGATAACGTAACAATTACAGCTAGTCAAACGTTCTGTTTTGATTTAGATGAAGCGCTTGGAACTCATAAACGTGTGCTGTTACCTCACCCTGAAATTTTCCAAGCAGCGAAAAAAGGCGATGAACTTTTAGTAGATGATGGAAAACTGGCGTTTAGGATTGATGACATTACTGATACGGCGATGAAGACAACAGCGTTATTATCCGGAGTTGTCTCCAATCATAAAGGCGTAAACCTGCCATCAACACATCTTCCTATTGATATTCTGACTGCGAAAGATAAGTTTGATCTAGACTTTGCATTATCTAAACATGTTGACTTTATCGGGTTGTCATTTGTTCAAAGCGCCGATGATATCATTAATGCAAGAAGCCGCATTTCTACCTCTGCTAAAATTATTGCAAAGATCGAAAAACCTCAGGCCATTCAGAACCTTACAGAAATTTTACACCATGCCGATGGCGTCATGATCGCACGTGGAGACTTAGGTGTAGAATTACCCCCAGAGCACGTCCCCCCATTGCAACGCCGCATTTTACGTGAAGCGCAAATTTTGCATAAGCCCGTGATTGTGGCTACTCAGATGTTAGAGTCAATGATACACTCGCCCTCTCCTACTCGCGCAGAAGTCTCCGATGTTGCAACTGCTGTATATTTAGGCACCGACGCTGTGATGCTATCTGCAGAGTCTGCCTCTGGTAATTATCCTAAGGAAGCAGTTGAAATTATGGATCGCGTTATCTTTAATGCAGAACACGACATCAAAAACACCGCACCTACATTTTCTCAAAACTCGACCTCCATCGCGAATGCTGCCATTCAATTAGCACATCAGTACAACGTGAAAGCCCTTGCCGCCCTTGCAAACTCGTTTGAAGCATTTGCAAGCATTTCATGTTTAAAGCCAGGAATTATTGTCTTGGCCGTCACGTCGGATAAGCATTTATATCGTCAGTTAGTCTTGCTATCGGGAGTGCATGCCGTACTGCTGAATCATCTACCGGATATTAACAATCCCGCCCAACTTAGATCTTTTGTGTGTCAATTGGCAACCAAAGAAGGGGTTATTACGCGACACGACCATACTGTAGTGTTATTAACCGGGAACGCGTTAGATGCTCCTTCTTTTTCAGGGATCACAATCTTGAATTGATAACAAACGCCGACAAACTGAAATATACTTGATATGGTTTTGTCCGTTTCAGCTGTCAATATGTATGGTATTTTGCATCAGATCTTGACACTAATTGCTCATGTATATCCTCTATTATAGGATAAGACATCATTCATTATGAAACATGTATTCAAAACATTATTGCTTACGTCAGTATTAACTTTACCCACTGTATGTGGATCAGATTTACCAACACTTGAAGATAATACTACTTCATCAGCTTTAGTATAAAAATCAAGCGCCCAAACTTCAAAGATTATCAGTTGATTCAATCCTCCAGCTGAAGTAGGCAGCTTAATTGCAGGCCATTCAAGTGCAGTAGTCCATCATCAGGCAACACCACAAGTATTATAGAGGAAGCTAAGGAATTAAAAGATCTGGGACTTGCGTACTATGACAGAGCTGATGCATTACTTAAAAAACATCCTCCTTGCATTTTTCTCTTGACAAAGCGAAAAGTGTTTGTTACGTTTTAAATAGAATTGCGAAAAGGCTATACATTAACGTGGGTAGCCTTTTTGCTTTTCGGTGTTGATGCTCACCCATCAAAGGATCTTTACCGATCCATGACGAGCTTTGATGGTTGATTCCCATATTTAGATATTTAGGCTCCTTCGCTGACGCTTCGGAGTCATCCCCTGACATTTTGATCCCATAGGGCAGACGTGCTCTGGATCTATTTTT
>CAZMBF010000068.1:0-5980 GCA_964564365.1 uncultured Alphaproteobacteria bacterium | reverse complement strand
AAACCGCATATCAGCACATACTCCATCGTATAAACGAATCCATGAAGCGTCTGCAGGAATCGATTTTTCTTGCATTAAGCGCTCCATCTCATCAGAAAGTTGATGGTTTTTAAATAGACGCACATTCTTAATCCATGGCTCAAAGTGCTTTAATTTAGGTTCCTGTGCATACAGGGTTGCAATGTGACTGTCAGAAACAGTATTCAGTTCAAGGGTGAAAAACAGGATCTCTGTACTTAAGGTATTCGTTTGCTCGTAAATGTTTTGATAAAACGTCCCAATTTTTGTGTCAGATCGGTCTTGAGCATACAGCAAGAAAGCATAAGCGCCAATTTTACCCATCTGGTCAGATAACTGCTCATAGGCTTGAATTGCGTTTAATAAGTCTTTGCCACTTAGTTGCGTAACCTTTGTTTTATACGCAGAGGCAAATTTCGTAATGTCCTGTGATAGAGTGTCTAAATACCTTTTAACATCGGGATGGTCATAGGATGGGAATAAGTCAGTTAAATCCCAGCTGGGTACATTTTCATTTGAAGTCATTATTATATTCTCATTTGATATGGTTGAAACACTACATGAGGATAGCAGAAAAACGGCTACACCAAAAGCTAACTTGTTTAGAGTCATGCATGATCCTTTCTTTATACTGCATTTTATGGAGTATAAAGTATCATAGAATATCTAAAATGCACTCTATGTATTTGCCTAACAGGTAATTGTCCTGCTTAAACTACACTGCGCGCGACCCAGGGGCGCTATGCGCCTTACGACGTTCGTCGTTCTCAAACCGCTTTGGCGGTTTGCCTGGGTCGCATACATCAGCTAACCTTTAATATCGCTTCGGCGCAAATATCAGCAGACATATGTGTTGTATTAACAATCAGGTCATAGGGGTGTTCATAAGACTGAAGACGATCGTACTGATCATTCGCAAGCCCAATGGCGCGATCTCCTCGGGCTTTCTCTCTCTCTCTCTCTCAATTAGCGTCTCATACGCACAGTCAACCTTCACACAATATACACGGTGGTTTTTGAGATGGTCTAAATAAGCATCTAGATTGGCTTTCGAGAAAATGACTTCATCGATAATGATATCATGACCAAAGTCTGCCATCATGGCGATAATTTTAGGGATATCCTGTCCAAAAAACGAGTCTCCTAAAGGGCCTGTTTCGACGTGGATAGATGAGTCTTGATGATTCTGTGCCAACTTAAAGGAATAATAGCCTTCAGAGGCTTTAACGCCAAATTCAAGATATTGGGCGGGTAGCATCCCTATAAACGTATCAAGACCTATATGTAACCATGGAGTGGGGGCCAGTTTCTGAATAGCCTTGGCAATCGAAGATTTACCCGCAGTGCTACACTCATTTAAGAAAATAATCCGGCTCATGGTGGTTAGTTAGATCGTGTGCTGTAATAAAAGACTTTTTGTATAGTTGGGGTTTTTTTAACCATATCAAAAAATGCATTTTTCTCTTTCTCAGCTGTTGCGCACGAAAGTACATATAGGTTCTTTTTAAAAATTATATATTGGAAACTACCATAATGCACGGCTGAATTTGTTAGAAACATCGTATCAAGTTGTGTTTTAATAAAGGTGTTTTTTAAATCAAAGCCTACTTTTTCAGTATCAGGGACATGTTCAAGATGGTCAATCACTTCTTGAACTCCTTTGATTTGCCATACGGCATTGATAATGTCGATATGCTCCTGAGAGCTTGCGGTGTAGCCAATCAATAAAACTCGCCCATGCAGAACTATAAGTCGTGCTTCGGCAGGTAAGTCTCTGCGGAGGTTTTGTAAAATTTGGACGACGTTCGTATAAATCACCGTGTCCGAGGCTGATTTTTGGTAGGAAGACTGCACAAATTTTGCATTTTCTTTAAGGTGGTCACAGGCAATTAACGTAGCGCTGATGGCTAGAAATAAGACATTTTGAAACAACGAAGTAGTTTTAGTCATAGTTTTCCTCAAAAGCGTTTTCTAAATGAATCGGTTTTGCATTAGGAGCGCATACAATCACATCAAATCGTATTCCAAACTTTGTATATTCGGGATTTAATTGAATAAAATGTAAGTACGCGTTCATAATTCGTTCCTTTTGCAGGGGGGTGATGGCTTCCAAACTTTCGTTCAACGTACTGCGAGTCTTAACCTCTACGCACACTATCGTGTTTTTCTGTTGCGCAAGAATATCAATCTCTCCATACGGAGTGCGATATCGTATTTTTAGGATATGATATCCCTTTAAACGTAAAAAGGCAAGTGCTACAGACTCGCCCTGCAGACCACGATCGTACGTGTTGTGATTCGAGGTCATTTACAGTAACGACTGGATCACATATACGGCTACTAATGCCATGCTCATTAGGGCACAGTTTTTAAGGATTCCTCCAAGCATAGGAATGCCGTTTTGATTGGCGGCGCGGGTGCGTTTGGAATGCAATAACCCTGGAAATGTATACAGCTTGTGAAGTGATTTCTTTGCGGCTTTTTTCATGACAGTTTTCCGATCTTCTAAGGTAGTTTTCGTAGTGTTTCACCCACATACAATTGACGTGGGCGGTTAATTTTAAGGTTTTTTCCTTCGATCATTTCTTTCCAATGCGAAATCCATCCAACGGTGCGGGCAAGGGCAAACAACACGGTAAACATGTTGGTTGGAATGCCGATGGCGCGGAGGATGGTTCCAGAATAAAAATCCACATTGGGGTATAATTTACGCTCGATAAAGTACTCATCATTTAATGCGACGCGCTCTAATTCCATGGCTAAATCCAGCAATGGTGTTTTGATGCTTAATTGATCCAACACCTCGTAACAGGTGCGTTGCATTACTTTGGCGCGAGGGTCATAATTTTTATAGACGCGATGTCCAAAGCCCATCAGCTTGAATGGGTCGTTTTTATCTTTGGCTTTTCGAACATATTCAGGGATGTTCTTTTTGCAGCCGATTTCTGCCAACATCTTTAGAACGGCCTCGTTTGCGCCCCCATGTGCGGGTCCCCATAAACTTGCAACGCCTGCGGAAATACAGGCGATGGGGTCTGCGCCAGTTGATCCAGCAAGGCGTACGGTAGAGGTTGAGGCGTTCTGTTCGTGATCGGCATGCAAAATGAAAATGCGATCTAAAGCTTTTTCGATAATGGGGTTGACTTCATAGTCTTCAGAGGGTACGCCAAACATCATGCGCAAGAAATTGCCGGCATATGAAAGTGAGTTCAATGGATACATAAACGGCTGCCCCATGGAATATTTATAGGCGTAGGCAGCGATGGTTGGCATTTTTGCAATCAATCGCTTGCACACCAAATCTCGGTGCTCTGGGTCGTTAACATCTAAATTGTCGTGGTAAACGGCGGCCAGACCTCCTACAACGCCCATCATAATCGACATAGGGTGAGCCCCACGGTTAAAGCCATCATAGAAATTAATCAGTTGTTCGTGCAGTAACGAATGGTGGTTGATGTCTTGCTCAAAGGCTTGCAGTTCATGAGGCGATGGGAGGTTGCCATACAGCAGCAAATGTGTTGTGTCTAAAAATGAGTGGTTCTCGGCTAAGTCTTCGATTAAATATCCTCGATGAGACAGAATGCCCTTGTCGCCGTCAATGTATGTAATAGCTGATTCACAGCTGGCAGTTGACGTAAAGCCAGGATCAAATGAAAAGTAACCTGTGGCATCATACAGTGATCGCATATCGATCACATCTGGACCGATGTTTCCTTTGATGATTGGAAACTCATAGTCTTGCCCATTGGGCAAGGTAAGGCGAGCCTTATGTTCTGACATCTTGAATCCTTTGTTGTGGGTGTTGATTAAAGAATATCAAGTAAAGGTTAATAATTATTAAACAAAAGGTAGAAAAAACATAAAGCCCCAAAATCGGGGGCCTTATGTGGCATAAACGTGCGTAAGTAGTAGCTCTTAACGATCTAGGCTTACGTTTACAGCTGCAGATGATCCTGCAACAGTATCTAATCCTAGGTTCGTTGTAAACTTAACGCCGCTGTTAAGGTTTAATGAACCAGCCCATTCAACAGAACCACTAACGTCCGTTGTTGAGCCAAGGTCTGTTGCTTTTACGCTCCAAGCCTTTTCACCATAGCCTACTTTTGCAGTCAACCTAGCATCAACTGAATAGCTGTCAGCTTTTAATTTAGCAACGTCCATATCCAATCCAACGAAACCAGTTGTTTGGTTTAAGTCTAAACCACTGCGGTCTAATTGACGGTGCGTCAATTGAACGAACGGTGATACAAACTCTGTATCCAATCCTAATGTTACTTGAGAACGCAGGCCTTTCCAGTTGCTTGAGTGAACATCAGTTGCTGACACCGTACCAAGTTGACCTTCGATGAAGAATGATCCAAAGCTGTGTGATGCAACTACTGATGTTTCAAACTGACGGCCTTCGATTCCAAAGCCATCACCGCTGTTTGCGTATCCTTGGATTGCGCCAATTACAGTGTTACCCAAGCGATAAGCGACAGAACCAGTTGCAGCTTCGGTTGCTTTTGATGAAGATACATCACCTTTTAATTGTACGAACAATGGCATACCCAAGGCAATGGATTCACCCCCAGCGCCATTTACGTTGAATGCGCGCAAGTCAGCAGAACCTGTTGCAGATGTGCGTGCCTGACGTAAGCTGAGATTGCCAGAAATATCACCTAATGTGCCAGCAGAAAGACCTGCCGCTTGTGCTGTTGCTGCGGCTGCTACCTCAGGGAATCCGTCTTTAAAGAAGAAGCGCCAGGAGTGAGTATCTAAGCTAAAAAATTCAGTCAGTTCTCGCTTAAGTCTAGCATAAATTGTTTGATAGGCAACTTGACTAAGCTGCTTGCTTAGCTCGTCTAGGGTGCCGTTTGCTCCGCGTGTTTGTACTGCAATAAATGTCTTAAATTTATCTAAGAAATCTGTAACAAACTCATCTTTAGTCATAGAACAAGAAACTAATTTATCTTTAACTGATAAGTAATATTTATCCCAATTTTCTAAAAACAAAGGTGTAGTTGAATAGGTTGGGGATACAGAGAAGAAACTTCTAGTTAGTGACCAGCTCAGACTGTTTTGTTGAGTTTGATTGCCTCCAGCAGCTTCAATTTTGTCAATATTAGCTTTAAACTCGGCAGCTTCAGTAGTAAGTTGTTGTCTTTGAATATTATACATTCTTTCAGCATTTGATACATAGCCTTGAATTCTTTCAAGTCTTTCAGTGAGTATTTGCTGAGATTTTTCGAAAGAAGTTAATAAACTTTCAATGACTTCTTCTCTTTTAGTGATGTCAGCTTCTTTTGAATAGTTTGCTGGACTATAATAGGCTCTTACTTCTTTTATATAAGCATCCCTTAACTTAACACGATCAGCCAATATTTGCTCAAGCTTTGTAATCTGATCATCAAGAGAAATTTTGGCAGTATTGGCTAAAGTTGTATTTGCTAAATCTAATTGTTTTTTTAAATTTACTAGATTTTTTTGTTCAAAGTTAATCTTTGGAAACGAAATATTTGCTAGTTTTGCAGTAACTTCATTGGTTGTTTGTGGAATAATCTTTTTTTCAAAATCGAGGTATGCCATTTTTGCTTTGACCATTGCGTCAGCAGGTGCCTTTTCAACTTTAGGTGGAAGTTGGGCATCGATGACATCGAATTCCAGAGCATCTTGATTAGCAGTATCTTTCACTTCCTCTCCAGCAGTTTTCTGCGCATCTGGTTTTGCAGGATCTTTAGCGTCATCACCACATGCCGTTAGCAATGCGCTGGCAGAGATTAATGATGCTGTTAATAATAGGTTTTTTAAAGTTTCATTACGCATGTTTATTACCTTTTTTTTATTCATTTCAACATGTTACCTAATAAAGGTTAACAATCTGTGAATTTTTCTGCAACCAAATAAAAATCCTTGCAATTCTATAAAAAAATCGTTATTCTACAGTCCATAAGGTGTTGATCCCCGATAGCTCAGTCGGTAG
>CAZMBF010000067.1:4833-6003 GCA_964564365.1 uncultured Alphaproteobacteria bacterium | reverse complement strand
GGAAAGATTAAAACAGCGCACTATGAATATGATTTTGGAGATGGTTGGCGACACAAACTTCAGCTAGAGAAAGTTCTTTTCCGCGATTTAAATACAAAATACCCTTTATGTTTAGAGGGACAGAGATCCTGCCCACCTGAAGATTGTGGCGGGGCATGGGGGTATGCACATTTATTAGAGGTCATATCAGATCCACATCATCCAGAATATGTTGATTTAACGAACTGGGTTGGAAAGAGATTTGATCCAGAGAAGTTTCAACCCGACAAGGTTCAGTTTTCAAACCCTAAGCTGAGATTTACTATGAGTATGATCCCTGTGGTGTCCGCACAATGAAGAAGAAACAGAAGGGAGAGACTGGATCTGGGATGGAGTCCTGGATATTAACACTGTCTGAACTGGAGCTGCTTGGAAAAAGAAACGGGGCTCATCGCTTGGCGATGGCGATTAAGCTTAAATATGTTCAGTATCATGGACGGTTTCCTAGAGATATTTCTGAGGTATCCTTCATCAACATAGCATCTATTGCACAACAACTTAACTTAAGTTCAGATCTCATAACTACATACTCTTGGCAATCTCGAGTAGCTCAGCTTCATACTAAACTTATTCGTCAATGGTTAGGAATACAATGTATGCACTCTGAACATTGGAATGAGTTTCGTCAGAAGGCATTGAGGATCCACATTCCTCAAGGGGAGAGTGTATCTCAATTAGTCGGTCGATTAGAGGAATATTGCCAGGAGCATCAGATAGAATATCCAAGTTCAGGAATTATTGAACGCCACTTGCATTCATGTTTATGTGAGTTTGAACGTACATTATTTGCTCGCATAGATAATGAACTGAATTCAAAGACAAAAGCCTTTTTAGATACACTCCTTGAGGAAAGCCCTCAACAAGAGAACGCCGTCAGTATAACGCAGTTAAAAGAAGAAGTGCGTGATACGCATCTTGAAACCTTAACGCACACCTTATCTATCGTACAGGAGCTGACCTCTTTACCCTCCTTAGATCATCTCTTTAAGCAGCTTTCAAGAACTGTTTTGCAAAAATATCGTGATCGGGTGTTGATGGAGTGGCCTGCCGAATTACGCAAGCATCCTAATGTTACAAGGTATGCGTTACTTGGTCTATTTTGTTATGTTCGACACAAGCACTACGGGATAT
>CAZMBF010000067.1:0-4823 GCA_964564365.1 uncultured Alphaproteobacteria bacterium | reverse complement strand
TAGCTCCTCATCCAAACGTTACATAAGATTGGTACACGAGCAGAGCGACGTATTATGAAAGAGTTCTTGGGTAAAATTCATCGGATTACTGGAAAAGCAGATCTTTTATATAGCATCGCAGAAGTATCTTTGGAGTATCCTGATGACGTTATCCGAAACAGGATATACCCTACAGTTGGAGAAGAAACATTAAAGAGTCTTGTGCAAGACTACAAAAAGACAGGTGGAGTCTATCAAAAGAAAGTCCAGTGGCACATGCGATCATCCTATGGACATCATTACCGACGAGCTTTACTATCCATTATCAAGGCTCTTGAGTTTCAAGCATCAACGCAAGAAAGTCAGTTTATGATCGCAATTAACTTGATTCAACGCTATGTAACTCTCAAAGGAGCATATTACCCTCGTCATGAGGCCGTGCCTATAAACGGTGTTATTCCAGATAAACTATTATCTTTTGTTCAAGAGGGAGACAAAATAAATCGTATCAACTATGAAATTGTCGTACTTGATAAGTTGAGAGATCGTTTAAGGTGTAAAGAAATTTGGGTGAACCGTGCTTTTCAATATCGTAATCCAGATGAGGATTTGCCGAGTGATTTTGATGAAAGGAAAACGGAGTATATCAAGTTACTGAAACAACCCCATGAGGTAATAACATTTGTGACAGATTTAAAAACAAAACTCTCCGAAGCTCTTCACAGATTTGATGCGGGGCTACTTAAGAATAAAAAAGTTAGAATTATTGAGACGTCAAAGAAGAACGGTAAAAGAAACAACAAGATAAAGTTAACACCTCTTCAACCACAAAGCGAGCCTCAGAATATTGCACACCTAAAAAATCAAATTGCTAAACAATGGCCTTCAACAAGTTTACTGGATATTCTGAAAGAAACCCAATTAAGAACTGGATTTACTAACGGCGTTCATTCCGCATTAAGTCGTGAATACTTATCTAAAGATGTATTAAATAAAGCCCTGTTATTGTGCATTTATGGATTAGGAACAAACATCGGCATAAGGCGCATAAGCAATAGTAACGGGAACACTGAATATCAACATTTGTGGTATGTTAATAAACGATATTTAAGTGCAACACAACTACGTTCAGCCATTAGTAAAATTGTTAATGCTACATTGAAAGTACGATGCCCACATACGTGGGGAGAAGGAACAACAGCTGTTGCAGTTGATTCTAAACACATTCGAGCCTGGGATCAAAATCTAATGTGTGAATGGCATGTCCGCTATGGTGGACGAGGGATAATGATCTATTGGCACGTTGAGAAAAAGGCAACATGTATCTATTCACAGTTAAAGAGATGTTCCTCTTCAGAAGTTGCGGCCATGATAGAGGGCGTGCTGCACCATAGTACCGATATGGATGTGCAACAGGGGTATGCTGATACATATGGACAAAATGGATTTGCTTTTGCACTGACACACCTGTTGAACTTTGAGTTATTACTGCGTTTAAAAAACATTAGTCAACAGAAATCAGCCTATGTGGCAACAGAAGATAGTCACACGTATAAGCATATAACCCCTATCTTAAGCAATCCGGTTAACTGGTCATTGATAGAAGCACACTACGATCATATGCTCAAATATGCAACCGCTTTACGTATTGGATCTGCAAGTTCGGAAGCGATTTTACAACGCTTTTCCAAGAATCCGATTCAACATCCTGTATATAAGGCCCTATTGGAACTAGGTCGAGTAATAAAAACTATCTTTATTTGCCGATATCTCCATTCTGAACGTTTAAGGCAAGAAATTCAAGAAGGTTTAAACGTTGTAGAGCGCTGGAACGGTGTAAATGATTTTATTCTATATGGAAAACAAGGAATTGTTTCAACAAACCAACCTATTGAACAAGAAAAAATCATTCTCTGTTTACATTTACTACAAGTATCCATGGTTTACATCAATACGTTAATGTTACAAGAAATCTTAAGCCTACCAGAGTGGAAAGAGCGTTTAACTATGGAAGATAAACGAGCCTTGTCACCGCTATTGCACTTGCACATCAATCCATATGGACTCTTTCCGTTAGATATGGATCAACGATTATCTTTAGCGGCATAAAAACTATGTTACAAAAGAAACGTACTTCGGTCAGTCAAAAAGCAAAGCAACTTGCTAAATATTTTCGTCAAGAACGGGCGGATTACTTCTACTTACGAGATGTCTTCAAGTGCTTGCGTGAAGAATTACAGATTGTGGTAGCGCGCAAACCAAAGCTCTTGCCCTATGTTCCAACCGAGGCAGAAATTAAGCGATATTACGAAGTGGTATGGCAGAGTCAAAACCGATCTCATATGGTAATGATTAAAACATTATTGTATACAGGGGTTAGAATCAGTGAATTCGTAAATATAAAATTGGAAGATGTGGACTTTGAATATTGTCAGATTCGAATACGCAACGGAAAAGGGAATAAAGATCGACGCGTTCCGTTTCCAACTGCATTTAAAGAAACCTTAGCGCTTCATGCAGATAATATGCACAAACAAGGAGCTGTATACCTCTTTGAATCATCGTGGAAGAAAGCTTACTCAGATAGAGGCCTACGAAAGATTTTGTCTCATTATACCCATTTAGCAGAACTTCCGCAGTCTGTATCTCCTCATAAATTGAGACACTTCCTCTTTACCTGGCTTAAGAAACAAGGTATTGACGATGCTTTGATACAGCCTTATTCTGGTCATGAAAGTCGCCAGTCGTTAGAAATATATTCACGTCTGTCCATTGGAGATGCACAAAAAGAATACAATGCGGCTATCGGGAAGTTTCCAGTTTGATGCAACTTTCGCTTTTTACAACTTCTCTACGATTAGGCCTATTATACGTTTTTCCCATAAATATCCATGGACTTGCTGGATAAGCTTAGTTCTAAACTTGGATACATTAATATATGAAAATCGGGCAACCTTTCATTTTGTTCGATTAATACACTTATTAACGCTGCAGTAAGGTTTCCACCACCACTATCGCCACCAACCGCAATTTTTTGTGGGTCTGCACCTAATGATTCTGCATTGTTTAGACACCATTGATAGGCGTCGCACACGTCAGTAAGGCCAGCGGGAAAGGGGTGTTCAGGAGCAAGTCTATATTCTACCGAAACAATAATACATTCGGCTTCTTTGGCGATTCTACGACAGACAGTATCATGAGTGTTAATACTCCCTAAGTTCCAGCCTCCACCATGAATAAATACGAATAATGGCTGATCTTTTGCGAGAGTAGGCCAATAAATTCGTACAGGAATACCATCAGCATTGTTTTTTGAAGATAATGTTCTATCTTCTATACGTGCCATTGATAGTGGAATACCACCCAGATTTCGTGAGACCTTTTCATAGTTCATACGTGCAACGGATATCGGAATTTCTTCTGTATGTGGCGCATTCAGTGAGTTTAGATGTTCCAGAAATATCGCAGCCTCGGGCGCTAATAAGCTTCAATTCTTATCACTCATAATGGTATATCCTTTCTTGAATATGTAGAAAGTATTAACATACCAGACGAAGGTTAAGAATTAGTTAATAAGTTGCCCACATTCGAATGGGTGATTCTGTCGCGGCTTGCAGTTTTAACGGAATATTATATACCATAAAGCCTGTTGGGGGTAATTCAGATAGATTACCCACGTTTTCGACAATCAATACATTGTTTGACAGACAAACTTGATGCACCGGAAAGCCACTATCGGGTCGATCTGGAGACAGCGTATCAATCCCCAGCAAACGAATACCTCGGTCAACTAACATCGATGCTGCTTCACGGTCAATATATGGAAAACGATAGTCATTGTGGTATTGATCTGGGGTGTTCCATAGAGAATGCCAGCCTGTGTTGATCAACACACACGTATCCATCCACTGCGGTTTATGCCGCACCTCAAACTCTAAAACATCTTGTGTCGTTAAACAATTATCTGCGCTACAACGATGTGATATGTCAATCATATATCCTTGGGTCATCAATTGATTTAATGGTATATCATCAATGGCAGCTGCTCCTTTAATACAATGGGCAGGTGCATCAATATGGGTTCCAACGCCACATTTCATGTTCATGGATTGAACCTTAAAGATGTCATACTCAAATTCAGTCGTTAGCGTAAATCCACACGACATATCCCACGTGGGGATATGAGGGGTAATCGTATGCGTTAAATCAATTATCTTAGGTGTCATTTTGAGCCTTTTTCTTATCCATCAATTTGATTAGAAACTCCCGTTCCGCAGGAATGCTTCGATGCAAATGCTCGTGGAACATACGTTGTAAGAAATACCCCGTCAAGTTCAGTCCGTCTCTAATCTCATCCCATGACCAGGGGGTGGGGTGGTTTACATATAAAGGAGCTGGCAATTTGAATAATTGATCCTTATAGGGGGCTCCGACAGCTTCTATGACAGCTCGTCCAGTTTTGGGTGACACATAGGCTAAATTATCAGTCGCGTTTGTTACTGCGCATCTGGATAAATCCAAACCAAATCCACAGGTTGCCAATAGATCCTTTTCGAATAATACATAATGTCCAAAATGACTCATTACGCATATTTCGTGGATATGGTATTTTACCCGATCATACAAATCTCTAACATTATCATGATTAGCAAGACTAGTGATGAGCAATGAGCGAATGGAATTAATACAGGCAAGCTTTAGGGGTGATGCAAGGGCTGCTAACATAATTGGGGCAAAGGCTTCATGCTGTTCGGCGGTTACTAAGCCCATATGCGTCATCAATCGTGCTTTACTTCTCAGGTGATATAAATTCCCTTGTTGTAAAGGATACTTTTTATTATGAC
>CAZMBF010000066.1:0-6003 GCA_964564365.1 uncultured Alphaproteobacteria bacterium | reverse complement strand
TCAATTCGTAAAAGAGTTCAACAAAGAAGAAGGTGAAGGCAATTTGAAGCGTACAACTGGAAACTCTGGAACAGTGTTTGGTTTCACTGCTGGATACCAGTTCTAATTTCTTCATTAGAATCTCTATAAAAAAAAGCCCCGGTTTCGGGGCTTTTTGTGTTATAGTTCCTGAAAATGAGGGATGTGTGATGCGCAGTGGATGGTTGTGTGTGAATAAGCCAGCGGGGATGACGTCGGCGCATGTGTTGAATCGTTTAAAGCGAGCATTTCCGCGGGGTTTCAAGCTCGGGCATGCAGGGACGCTGGACAAGTTTGCGTGTGGGGTGCTGCCCGTGGCGCTGGGGCATGCTACTAAAACAATTTCGCTGATTATGGGGGCTCAGAAAACCTATACGTTCCGGGTGTTTTGGGGTGTTCAGACTGAAACCGACGACCCAGAAGGTGCGGTGATCGGGCGCTCTGACGTAGTCCCTACATTGCAAAATATAGGGGTTACACTGCAAAAATTCAGGGGTACGTTGCTGCAAATTCCACCGGTGTATTCAGCGTTGAAAGTTGAGGGGATGCGGGCGTCTGATCGTGCTAGGAAAGGTCAAGATGTACAGCTGGCTGCTCGAGAGATTCATATCTTTGAGTTAGACATGGTTGAAAATACGGATGTGGAAACGACGTTTCGGGTTGTGTGCAGCAAGGGAACCTATGTTCGCGCATTAGCCAGAGACCTTGCTAAAGAGCTTGGGACACTTGGCTATGTGTCGTATTTGCGACGTGATCAGGTAGGGAATTTTTTGCTGGAACAGTCGATTTTGCTTGACTTTAGCTCTAAAATATGGGATGCTTCTTCTAATCAGATAATGTCAGCAATTATCCCAATTAGGACCGTTCTGGACGACATCCCGGCGGTTTCCTGTACGGAGTCAGCGATTTCACGATTGTCTAAGGGTCAAAGCATCTCGGTGGATATGCAAGATTCAGAGTTCGTGTTTGCTGTGGATGACACAGACGTTATCGCCATCGGGTATGTAAAAGACCTGGTATTTTATCCTAGAAACGTATTTATAAATGGAGTTTGATGATGTCGATTACTGCTGAACGCAAGCAAGAGGTGATCAAGAGTTATGCAACGGCTGCGGGAGATACTGGTTCTCCTGAGGTTCAGATTGCTGTATTAACAGAACGTATTCGCAACCTAACTGAACACATGACAGAGCACCGCAAGGATTTTCACTCTCGTCGTGGGTTGTTAATTTTGGTTGGGCGTCGCCGCCGTTTGTTATCGTATGTAAAAAGCAAGAGCCCAGAGCGGTATCTTGAATTGATTCAAAAATTAGGACTACGTCGATAATTTTTGTTTGGAGTTTTTAGTTATTATAAAAGGTGGCAATCAAAGGTATTGGTTGTCACCTTTTTACGTATAGAAAGAGAAAATAGATGTTAAAAGTTGTAAAAAAAGAAATGAATTGGGGGGGGCGTACGCTGTCTCTGGAAACTGGAAGATTGGCAAAGCAAGCTACGGGCTCGGTTTTGGTGACTTATGGTGAAACAACCGTATTGTGTACGGCAGTTGCGGCAAAAGCTGCAAAAAAGGATATCGATTTCTTTCCGTTAACCGTGAACTATCAAGAGAAGTTTTATGCTGCGGGTCGAGTACCTGGGGGTTATCTAAAGCGTGAGGGGCGCCCAAGTGATAAAGAGACATTAACGTCCCGCTTGATTGATCGTCCGATTCGTCCATTGTTTCCTGAGGGGTTTTATAACGAAACCCAAATCATGTGTACAGTGTTAAGCTTTGACGGTGAAAATGATGGGGATATTCCTGCAATCATTGGTGCCTCTGCGGCATTGGCAGTTTCAGGTGTTCCCTTTGAACATGTTGTGGGTGCTGTGCGCGTTGGCTCAATCAATGGTGATCTGGTGATTAACCCAACATTGGCTGAAATGAATGAAACGGCCTTAGAGTTGATTATTGCCGGTACGCACGAAGGTGTGTTGATGGTGGAATCAGAGGCTAACGAGTTTTCGGAAGAAAACATGCTAAAAGCATTGAAATTTGGCCATGATGCATTCCAACCCGTGATCAAGATGATCCAAGAGCTTGCCAAGGAAGCGGGCAAAGAAGCGTGGGAGCGTCCGGTGTTGTCTGAAACCTATTTGCACATGAAAAAGGCAATTGCAGACAAGTTTACAAAGGATTTAAAGGCCGCGTATTCTATTAAGAAAAAGCAAGATCGCTATGCGATCGTGGATGCGTTAAAGGAAAATGCGATGATCGCGTTGAACCATGATAATGATCCAAACTTTGAAATGGTAACATTTGGTCATGCGTTTAAAGCAGTTGAGTATGATGTGGTGCGTTCAAAGGTGTTGATTGACGAAGAACGTATTGATGGTCGTGCATTTGATGAGGTGCGTCCAATTACTGTTGAGGTGGGTTGGCTGCCAAAGGTGCATGGAAGCGCGTTATTTACGCGTGGTGAAACTCAGGCATTGGGAGTTTCAACCCTTGGAACCTCGCAAGATGAGCAAATGATTGATGGCTTGCAAGGCGAAATCAAAGAGCCATTTATGTTGCACTATAACTTCCCACCATTTTCTGTGGGTGAAGTGGGTCGTGCGGGATCTCCGGGGCGTCGCGAGATTGGTCATGGAAAGTTGGCATGGCGTGCATTGCACCCGGTGCTGCCTGGTCGTGAAGCATTCCCATACTCTTTAAGAACTGTTGTTGATATTTTAGAATGTAACGGATCATCGTCTATGGCGACGGTATGTGCTGCGTCATTATCATTGATGGACGCTGGCGTTCCATTAAAAGCTCCTGTTGCGGGTATTGCGATGGGGTTGGTTACAGGAGACAAACACTCGGTTGTGTTGTCTGATATCATGGGTGATGAAGATTTCCTGGGAGATATGGACTTTAAAGTTGCAGGAACCGAAGCCGGTATTACATCCTTACAAATGGATATCAAAATCAACGGGATTACAACATCGATCATGGAAACTGCCTTAAAACAAGCTCGTCATGGTCGTTTACATATCTTGAAAGAGATGAACAAGGTGTTAGCTGAAAGCCGTGAAGAGGTCAGCGAAAATGCACCACGTATGTTTACGGTTAAGATCGATAAGGAAAAGATTGGTGAGTTGATCGGCCCCGGTGGAAAGCATATTCGCGAGTTGTGTGAAACGACAGGCGCAAAGATCGATATCGAACAAGACGGTACCGTTAAGATTTTTGCGACTGAGTCTGCGGGTGCTGATGAAGCGTTGCGTCGTGTTAAAGCGATTGGATTTATGCCAGAAGTTAACCAACTGTACGTCGGCGAAGTTGTCAGCATCAAAGAATTTGGAGCGTTTGTGCGCTTTGACTTTGGAAAGGATGGCTTTTTACACATCAGCGAGATCTCGGAAGAGCGCGTGAAAGACGTAAAGGAATATCTGACTGAAGGTACAAAAGTACGTGTGAAGTTGCTTGAAATCGATGACAAAGGGCGTTTGAGGGTAACAATGAAAAACATCCCTCAGTTGGATGCGATGCCAGCCTAAGTTGATATAAAGCGGATACAATAGGAGTTTTTATGAGCATTATTCAAAAGCTAGTCATGTCGGCAAAGGAAGTATTCCCATTGATCGAAGGCGGAAAAGGAATTGGTGTTACCAATGGTGTTACAGCGGGAAGCTGGGCGGCCGCGGGGGGCATTGGAACTTTTTCGGGTGTGAATGCCGACTTTTATGATGCCGATGGGAATATTGTCCCCATCGTTTATAAAGGAAAAACCCGCCAAGAACGCCATGAAGAGTTGGTTGCTTTTGGGATTCAAGGTGGCATTGAGCAAGCCAAGATTGCAAAGGATATCTCTGGAGACAATGGGCGCATCCACATGAACATTTTATGGGAAATGGGTGGGGCACAACGCATCTTAGAAGGCATTTTGGACAAAGCAAAAGGCTTGATTGATGGGGTGACCTGTGGGGCGGGTATGCCCTATAAATTGGCCGAGATTGCAGCTAAGTATAAAGTTCACTATTATCCTATTGTATCGTCTGCGCGTGCGTTTAATGCGTTATGGAAACGATCTTATAGCAAACTTTCAGAGTTATTGGGTGGGGTTGTATATGAAGACCCGTGGAAAGCGGGTGGACATAACGGCTTGTCGAATAGTGAAGACCCCCTACAACCTCAAGATCCCTATAGTCGGGTAGTTGAGTTGCGTAAGCTGATGAATAGCTTTGGCCTTGCGTTAATTCCGATTGTGATGGCAGGTGGCGTATGGCAGCTGAGCGAATGGGCTGATTGGATAGATAATCCAGAGGTAGGTCCTGTGGTATTCCAATTTGGAACCCGCCCCTTGCTGACGCAAGAAAGCCCCATACCTTTGTCGTGGAAGCAAAAGTTATTAACTTTAAAACCAGGGGATGTGTTCTTGAATAAGTTCAGCCCCACGGGGTTTTATTCATCGGCTGTGCGTAATGCGTTTTTGCAGAATTTAATTGACCGCAGCCATCGTCAAGTTGCTTACAGCAGTGCAGGGGATGATGTGTTTGCAACGGGCATTCCTATGGGACCTCGTCAACGCATGGTGTATTTTAAGCCAGAGGATGTGGCCAAAGTTCAAGAGTGGATGAATCAAGGATTTACCGAAGGGCTGCGAACACCCGATGAGACGATGGTGTTTGTAACGAAGCAAGAGTCTGCGCAGATTTTAGATGATCAAACTAATTGTATGGGGTGTTTGAGTGCTTGCCAGTTTTCAAATTGGGCTCAGGAAGCAGAAAACCTTACAACAGGCCGAAGGCCAGATCCAAGATCGTTCTGTATTCAAAAGACGCTGCAAGATTCCATTCATGATGATAACATCGATCACAATTTGATGTTTGCTGGGCACAATGCCTATCGGTTTGCGACGGATCCATTTTATGCAAATGGACACATTCCAACCGTAAACCAGTTGTTTGATCGCATATTAACAGGAGGTTGATCATGATTGCCTTTTTGTTTCCAGGTCAAGGATCACAAGCTGTTGGAATGGGAAAAGCCCTGTATGAAGCGTTTCCAGAGGCGCGCGAGGTCATTGACGCAGTGGATGATGCTCTGAATGAAAAGCTATCAACCTTAATGTTTGATGGACCGCTAGAGGATTTGTCCCTAACACGGAATACCCAACCCGCGTTAATGGCGGTGAGCATGGCGGTTTTTCAGGTGCTGAAAAAGAATGCATCCAATGGATTTGATGATGCGTACTTTGCAGGACATTCGTTGGGAGAGTATTCTGCCCACGCTGCAATAGAGACCTTTACACTACAAGATACAGCACAATTGCTCCGGATTCGTGGGGATGCAATGCAACACGCCGTTCCTGTAGGAATTGGAGGGATGGCAGCGTTAATGGGTTCCGGTGGTATTGAGCAAGCAGAAGCCTTGTGTGAGTTGGTCTCTACTCCTGATGCGGTGTGTTCCGTTGCCAATGATAACTCTGCCGAACAAATCGTCATCAGTGGTCACAAAACTACCATTGATGTGGCCGTTGCTAAAGCTTCTGAGTTTGGATTTAGGCGTGCGTTGCTATTGCCTGTTAGTGCTCCATTTCATTGTGCATTAATGAAACCCGCTGCAGAAGTCATGGAACATAAGTTAGCTGAAGTATCTGTGCCAGAAACGTTGAAGGGTAAGCTGATTGCAAACGTGACGTGTGACCTTGTAACAACGGGTGGAGAGGCAAAAGTCCTGTTAGTTCAACAGGTGGTTGGGCGAGTTCGATGGCGTGAAACTATCCAGTCATTAGCATCTCGCGAAGTGACGCGTTATATAGAGGTTGGAAGTGGTAGGGTTTTAGCAGGATTGGTAAAGCGCTTAATGTCAGACGTGCCGGTGGTATCGGTAGAATCCCCCGCAGATATCGAGACGATCTTGAAAGAGATTTAGTGGTGGAACTAAGGGTGCGCGGCGCCCTTCACCCCACAATGCCACTAGTCGTAGCACGCAGGGGTGAACCTGCGCCTTGGGGGTGG
>CAZMBF010000065.1:0-6023 GCA_964564365.1 uncultured Alphaproteobacteria bacterium | reverse complement strand
ACTCTCTCCTCATCTTTAGCTGCTTAATGGTCTGGACTTCAGGGGTCGGCATAATGCGTACGCCTCCCAAACCGCAGAGCGGTTTGCCTGGGTCGCGCATAAACACTTATAATACTTTTCCTATGACGTTCTGTCGTGCTAGACTAAAAAGAAAAAGGTTTTGCAGTGTCTAGTCATCCCTTAGAATCTAATTTGTCCCATCATGTTGAATCCTTTAAACATATGGGTACTGAGAATGATCCCCACGAATATGAATTAATTGAAAATTGGAAAGCCAAATCTGATGAACGTGCTTTAAAGCGCTTGTTAGACAATCATGAAAAGTTAGTTCGAATGGTGGTGAATGGCTATCGTGGATATGGATTGCCTGCAGATGAATTGATTGCAGAAGGACACATTGGCTTAATGCATGCGGTAAAAAACTTTGAAATCGAACGAGGGTTTAAGTTTTCGACGTATGCCGTATGGTGGGTGAAGTCGATGATACAAGAATATATTTTTAAGGCCTCGTCATTGCTAAGCTATAGCGGCAGCAAAAAGCATAAGCGCATGTTCTTTAAGTTGCGGAGTCTTGCGAATAAACATGGATACTTTGGTCAGTTAACTCACGAGCAAGCAGACCACCTGGCCCAAGAACTTGATGTGACACGGCAAGATATTCTTGAGATGCATACGCATTTAACTCGCAAAGATCTTTCTACAAATGAAAAGGTTGAAGGTGGAGGAGGGGATGGCGATGATACAGTAGAATGGCAGGATTGGGTTGTAGATACGCGACCAGATCAAGAAACTTATACCGCAGAACGCCAAGAATACATTAAGCGCGCCACAATATTGAAAGAAGCATTACACGCCTTACAGGAACGAGAGCGCTTGGTATTTTTTGATCGCCGCATTAAAGAGCCTCCGCGCACATTAGACGATCTTGGAAGTGAGTTTAGCGTTTCAAAAGAGCGTATTCGCCAAATCGAGGAAGCCGCATTCAAGAAAATCCAAATGGAGGTTAAGCGCTTGTCAGTCCATCATGGGTTGATACACTAACAGTTGGTGCGGCCGAGAAGACTTGAACTTCCACAGAGATTAATCCACAGCGACCTCAACGCTGCGCGTCTACCATTCCGCCACGGCCGCAATGGTTAAAGATATACTATACCTAATTTTTGAAATGAGTGCAATCTGAACTTAAAATTAGGGTTATTTCCGGATATGCTTAAATTAAATAATACACTTGCAATTTCCGCAATACAGAATTATTGATGAATTATCAAGATCGTTATTTATATGTAATGAGCTTGATAAAGATCAAAGTAACATTTCTATTTTTAGGGAGAATCAATATGAAAAAATTACTTGTTTTGTTATCTACAGTTAGTGTTATTGCTGCGGCTGGCAGGTCTGAAACATCTTCACCCCTTGATAACATGGGCAGTTTAGCTGATGCTCTACAAGAAGGGTATTCCAGCGATACAGAATATGCTCGCCATCAAAAAGTACATGAGCGATTCTTTAGACGTACTACGAAAAATGAGACTGCAAAGGCTGCTATAACAATATTTAAAGGGGAAGTAACATCGGCATCGAATCTTAGTCCTATAGATTTAGACGGATTATCATCTCGTACGCGCATTATTATGTTTAGGCAGCTGATTGCCGCTGCATTAGAGATAAAAAAAATTGATATTTCTAATACAGATGGCAAAACAACAGTTTTAAGCATTCCGCTAAAATTTCATGGAAAAGAGTTCGCCTTAGATCTTTTTCCTACATCTGATCAGCCAGGAAATGGAATTTTAACATATATTGGGAGTTATGAGAAGGAAGTACATCCAGTCATTGAATCGTACAAAGAAAAAGCTCAGGCTAAGTTCTCAAAAAAACTTACAAAAGCTAGAACAGCTCAACATACTCCTGGACAACAGGATTACCATCCAGCAATTCCTAATCCTAACTTAGAAGAAGATGGTAAAAAGGTTAATCTGGAAGCTCTTAACTTGCTGCTGGATTTTGAAGTGGCACGACGCTTAATTGGCTCTCAAACGGAGGAAAATGCAGCGCACGTTGTTGTGAAAGGGGCTACAGCTATGACATCTCCAATTAAACAAGCAAAAAATGAGTATGCAGTTCGTTTCGACAGTGTGCCAGTAGCATCATCGATCGTTGGATTGTTAAAATTGCCACAACAATCAAAGACTGATGGAACATACGAAGTTCCTTTGGAAAGTTTCTTTGATGGAGCAATTGTGGAAATAGCTGGAAAAACATTTAGGAATGGTAAGTACAATGCATTTGAAGGGTCGGCCGGCAACCCTCAATATTTCAACAACCCGCCGCATAGAGCACTTGCAACCAAAAAGATTATCCGTAAGTTGCGTGGAGGGGAGCAGGCAACCCCATCTACCAAAGAGCAGATCCACCAAGAATACTTAACGTACTTTGGAGGCGCCAGCGAAAGTGAAGGTGAATCATATGATACACCGGTAGCTTCCGACAGCTAAGATAAATGTTTTTGAAGAGTGAATTACTTAAATAGAGAACGCCACTTCTACGGCGCCCTTCGCCCCCCAAGCCATGATTTGGACCGGGGGGGCTACCCTGCGCATTTTGGGGTGGTAAAATGTTTGGTACCCCTTTTCAAGGGGCTAATACGCGTGGGGGGGGGGCAGCGAAAAGTCTCCGTAGCAGTAGCGAAGGAGCCTATGAATTCTTTATACTGAAGCTAATTTTTGCGCTTGATCGTGAGAAATTAAGCCATCCAGCATTTCGTCGATGTGGCCTTCCATCATAAGGTCTAACTTATACAAAGTTAAGTTGATGCGGTGGTCGGTAACGCGCCCTTGGGGATAGTTATAAGTGCGAATACGTTCAGACCGATCGCCGCTGCCAACTTGGCTTTTGCGGGCATCGGCTTGAACCTTCATGATTTCCATACGTTGAACTTCATAAATCTTGGAACGCAGAACCTTAAGCGCTTTGGCTTTGTTTTTATGCTGAGATCGTTCGTCTTGGCATTGAACCACAATGCCTGTTGGAATGTGAGTGATGCGCACGGCAGAGTCTGTCGTGTTCACGTGTTGCCCACCGGCGCCAGATGCGCGATAGGTATCAATTTGAAGGTCTTTTTCTTCAACGCTGACGTCGACTTCTTCTGCTTCGGGAAGGACGGCGACAGTTGCCGCAGATGTGTGAATACGACCACTAGCTTCGGTTTCAGGTACGCGTTGAACACGATGAACACCCGATTCAAACTTTAAGCGCGCGAAAACACCTTTTCCAGAAACGTTAATAACGGCTTCTTTAACACCTTTGTTGTCGGATTCGTTCACGCTGATGATTTCTGTTTTCCATCCTTGAATATCGGCATAGCGCTGATACATGCGCATTAAATCAGCTGCAAACAGCGCAGCTTCTTCGCCTCCCGTTCCTGCGCGCAATTCTAAAATAACGTTCTTATCGTCGTCTTGATCTTTGGGGAGCAGCAATACTTTGATGTTATGTTCTGATGCTTCTATTTGAGCTTTAATAGTTGGAAGTTCCGTCTCAGCAAGATCTTTCAGATCCTTATCCGCAGCCTTGTCTTTTAAAATAGTTTGATATTCATTTAAATCACCAATCAGCGACTGATGATGACGTATGGCATCTGCAACAGGGCGCAAATCGGAGTGTTCCTTTGACATTTTTGTAAAGGCTTTGATGTCTGACATGTCACCACTGGATAGCTTTTCGTCCAGTTCGGCAAACCGTTCTAAAATCTTTTGTAGCTTTTCTTCAAAATTCATAATTTAAGTGCTCGATATTGTTAATCTAGGCGCGTCGTCAGAAAATGAGCCAATTCACCCAATTTTACAATTTCTTGGGTTGATGTTTGTAAAAACTTTACTTGAGCCGTATTCGAGGCTATCTCATTAGCGCCAATGATAATAGCCACCATACTATTATTTTGTGAGGCTTTTTTCAAGCGTTTTGACATATTTCCACTATATCCCATGTCAACACATAGGCCGACTTGTCTTAGTTCAATCGCAAGCTTGAAGGCAAACGCTTCTTCAGCCTCACTTGTTGGAATCAGCGTAATAAGCTGACGAGGTGCAACAGCATTCTCATTCAGCATTAAGGATAAACGTTCAATACCTGCGCCCCAGCCAATGGCAGAGGTTTCAGGGCCACCCATTTGTGCCATTAACCCGTCATATCGTCCTCCAGCCATTACAGTACCTTGAGAACCTAATTCCGTTGTTACAAATTCAAAGGCAGTGTGGCTGTAATAATCTAACCCCCGTACAAGCTTTTGGTTTACGATGTAAGGGATGTCTAAATCTGATAAACACTGCAACACACGATCAAAATAAGCGCGAGACTCATCGTTTAAATACGCTTGAAACAAAGGCGCATCCTGAATAATCGCTTGATCTTTATCATCCTTTGAATCCAAAATGCGAAGCGGGTTTCGTTCCAGTCGTGTTTGACTGTCTAAGGATAGATCATGCTTATAAGCATCTAAATAATTGACCAGCGCAGTACGATAGTGGGTTCGGCTTTCTGCATCACCTAAAGTGTTGATGTTTAGCGCAACCTTATGTTCCAGACCAAGTGCTTTAAGAATGTCGTACCCCATGGCAATCATTTCTGCATCTGCCAAAGGTGTTTTGGGGCCAATTAGCTCCGCACCAATCTGGTGAAACTGACGCTGACGCCCTTTTTGAGGTCGTTCATATCGAAACATCGCACCAGCATAGAACATCTTTAATGGTAAACTTTGGGTCAGCCCATTGGAAATGATGGCACGAATGACAGGGGCGGTGCCTTCTGGTCGCAGCGTCAAGGATTCACCCCCTCGGTCTTCGAACGTGTACATTTCTTTTGAAACAACATCAGATGTCTCCCCCAACGTACGTTTGAATATATCGGTGAATTCGAATATGGGTGTGTGAATTTCTTGAAAGTTATAGTTTAAAGCGATACCGTAAGCAATATCGACAACATTGCGATATAACTCAGCATCAATTCCGATTAAATCTTTTGTACCCCGAACTGGTTGTAACATTCTCTCATATCCTATTATGCTTATTAGTTGTTAACGGTCTTTGGGCTATTGTGCAAGAAGTTTTTTATGATTGCCTTCGGATCGCTCTGCTTCTTTATGAAAATCGTAGCAAGCTATGGGGAATAGAACACAAAAGAGATTTAATAATTGCAAACTTAGAAGATTTTGTTTTCAGGCGTGTTTGTTATAAAAGGCTTGTGATATATATTTAAAAACTGCTGAAGCGATGCAGCCACGCATTCATCGGTGCGCACTGGGTTTGTAGGCAGTTCATTTATTTTCACTCTATTAAGAGGTGAGTTCTGACCTTCTTTTGAGAGTGAAGACAAATACCCGATCAACAGCAAAATTAAGACAAATACAGACCCCCATACAATGAAAGGGTTAGGTAGTTGTCGTTGTTGGAAAGGAACTTTCAAAACAGTCTCTTCTTCAAATACAGAGGCGTTAACAGGTTTAACATATCGAATAATTTCCCGAGGGTTTAATCCTAAATAGTCAGCATAGGTTCGTAAAAAACCTGTCATATAAGATAAGCCGGGGGTGCGCCTCAAATGTCCCGTCTCCAAGTTTTCAATAATGTAACTGCTTAGATTAAGGTCAAGTGCAACTTTTTCCTTACTTATCCCCTGATTTTTTCGTTCAGAATAAATCAAATGACCCAAAAAACCATAGTCTTCTGCGTAAAAAATAGCACCTGTTGACCGATTTTTTTTGCGTAAACTTTTCATAATGTGTGATAGGTAGTATCCCCTTAAATATAGATTAGTACATTTTTTAATGGATGACAAATTCTTTTATATTTCTTTAATAATTTTGTCAATATTCTTATAATATTGAGCGCTCAAACTTCATAAAGCATTAACTATCTCATGATATCTTTAAGTCAGTGGTAAGACTCACCAGAACTTGGGCTGGTGCATAATGCTGATGGTAGTAATAGTAACGTTCATTACGATCATTCTTACACCAATTTGTTTTC
>CAZMBF010000064.1:1101-6033 GCA_964564365.1 uncultured Alphaproteobacteria bacterium | reverse complement strand
CACTTCTTCTAGTCACTTTCAACAGTTATGGGGGCTATACCCCAATAAATTAACTATGTATTAATCTTTTTTTACGATAATTAACGTTGGTGTTAAAAGAAATTACATGTCTAGTCATATCCTTTTAAACGAGTTTTGGCCCCTGCTCATTATCTCGGCTCGCATGATCGGGTTGTTTAGCTGGATGCCAGGGTTCAGCGATCTTCACATTCCATTTCGCATGCGTATGATGATTGCTATTGGTATCGCATCTGCATTTGCCCTTACGTTGAAAGTGCCCTCATACCCTATTAACTCATCTCGCATGTTCATCATGTTATTATCTGAATACCTTACTGGCGTATTTTTGGGGTTTATATTAAAGATTTTCCTAAGCGCCCTTGAAACCGCGGGCACAATAATGTCCCAGTCTGTTGGGCTTTCAAATGCTATTGTGCCAAACTTAGTCGATCACGAACAAACCTCTATTCTAACCAGTTTTTTTGCGCTCGCTGGCACCACGTTTATCTTTGTGTTTGATCTGCACCATCTCATTATTTGGGGGGTTTATAACAGTTATGAACTCATTCCTATTGGTGCGTTAAACGTTTTAAGTGATAAGGCGCTTATCATTTCGCACAGCGCTAATGACGCCTTCACCTATGCGTTGAAATTTTCCATGCCCTTTTTTATTTTTGGAAATCTTATCTATTTAGGAATGGGGATTTTAAACAAGCTGATCCCTCAAATTCAGGTCTTCTTTCTTTCCATGCCCATTCAAATATTAGTTGGGCTATTAATATTGATGCTGAGTGTTGGCTTTATTCTAACAACGTTTTTAGAATACGTCAGCACTTCATGGACCAGAATTACAGGATAAGTCATGGCAGAAGGTACCCCTCCCGATAAAGAAGAGCAAACCGAAGAGGCCACCGAACATAAAATCAAAAAATCTCAGGAAAAGGGAGACTTCCCTATTTCCAAAGATTTAACGTTAAGCCTTATGTTGCTGGCGTCAATGATTAGTTTATTTTTAGTATTTCCCTATATGGGCAAAACGCTGGCAGCTAAATTAAAAAGCCTGGTAGAACAAGCTCATTTATTTTCATTCACTGATGATGCTAACTCTCAATTATCGTTTATGTTACTCTCTGAAATCACACCTGAATTTTTAGTGATGCTGGTGGTGTTTATTATTGCAGCCATTGCCGCCACGTACATTCAAACCCAGATGACCCCTAATAAGGAGGCCTTAAAACCAAAACTAGATAAAATATCCCCTTTAAAAGGGTTCAAACGTCTGTTTTCTCCCAAATCATTGGTCGAGCTGATCAAGTCGCTATTAAAGCTTATTATCATCTCTTCGCTACTGTATGTCTTTTTAAAAGACGAGATAAAGCAAATTCCCGAGATCTCGTCCCAACCGATCATGATCAGTTTAAATCTGTTCTGGAATCTATGTTTTAAGCTTTTTATGATGACGCTCATTTTTCAGGTGTTTATTGGTGGTGCTGATTATATGTATCAACGCTATGAATATTTCAAACGTCTAAAAATGACCAAACAAGAAATCAAAGAAGAATATAAAGAAATGGAAGGTGATCCCCATATCAAAAGCAGACGCCGTCAATTGCAACGACAAGCCTCTAAGAATCGCATGATGGACAATGTTGCCGATGCAACGGTCATCATCACTAACCCAACGCACTATGCAGTTGCGTTAAAGTATGATCCCCTACAAAATAAAGCCCCCATTGTTGTCGCAAAAGGTAAAGACAAGATCGCCCTGCACATTCGCGAGCTTGCGTTAAAGAACTGGGTGCATATTATCGAAAACCCACCCTTAGCACGATCCCTATTCAAAATCCCTCTCAACAAAGAAGTTCCCCCAGAATTCTATAAAGCCGTGGCAGAAATCATCAAATATGTATTTAGAAAAAAGAACAGAAAGTTGTGATATAAGCCCTCAACAGAGGGCTTTAACTCAAAAGATTTAGTACTTTATACCAATCGTGGCAAGGAATGTATGCTGTTGCACATATAAAGAATGTTTCATTCCTTTTTCCTCTTTTAGGGCAGTTGTAAACGTGCGTTCATATTGATACTTTGCACCAACAAACCAAACATCTGTCAGCAAATAATCGACTCCGACCTCAGCTAACCAGTATCCACCAAACTCATATTCTGGCACTACATACCCATGATTAGCCCCTGAGTTCATTAATTTTTGAAATGCGTTTGGAACACCTTTATAGCCATATCCATTCGCAAAGCCAACACCAAGTCCTGCAAATATCTTTAGATCATTGTTGATATAAGATATTTGTGGCACAAATTCTCCCTTAAGGAAGAACGGGCTGCTTTTATATTTAGAGTCCGGGAAAATGAATGTTATACCAGCCTCTGCCCCTACTGCATAGTTTTCCCCAAGACGAAAATCATAAGCTACCTCACGTGCGGTTGCAGAAAACGCTTTCAAAAATCCATTAATATGATCATCTTCAATGGGTACGTTTTCTTTGACTACATCTGGCTTTCCATAACCAGCAGATAATTTTCCATAAATCCGCCCCACTCATTAGCTTTTCCTTCTACCCACATCACTGATATTAACCATAAGCCCATAGCTGCCAGTGCTTTTAATCTTGTATTCATTTATCTTGCCTTTCATGTTTTGAAAGCTTTGTATAAAAAACCGTAATTTTATTGTCAAACCATCTTAATGTGGAACCACTCAAACTTCTCGCTTTTTCTAACTATATTCAGTATAATCTCAACAAAACAATATCTATTGATCGACAGGAGTTTGTAAGTGATTACATTTTTAAGACAAGCATCCACCAGTATTTTGATGCGAATATTTCTAGCCGTTGTGATGGTTGCCGTAGCCCTATCTTTGGGGATTTCAAACTTTTTCATACGAAATGCTGCAAAACATCCTGTCGCAAACGTTGGATCAGGATATATTTCCGCAACGGACTTCTTAATGGAACTTGAAAATAAGAAAGTTTATTTAAAGAAGCATTTTGGACGTCAATTAACTGACCAAGAGGCTCTAAGTTTAGGAATCGTCAATCAAACCATGTCTGAACTGATTACCAAAGAACTGCTTACATTAGAAGCCGATCGCCTTGGCATCGTCGCATCCGATGAACAGCTTTCAAAATATCTTCATGAACAAGGTGATTTTAGAGACACCACAGGTAAATTCAATCGCAAACTCTTTACTGAGTTCTTAAGCAAGTCCAGACTATCTGAACGCAAATACTTAGACGATTTACGCAACATTCAAAATCGTGGCATGTTAGCAAGCGTCATTAATAGGCAAATCCTTAATGTTCCTAAAGAATTTGCGAAACCCATGTTTCAATATTTAAACGAATCTCGTGATATCCAAGTCATCTCAATCGACATCGAAAAACTACCAGACCTTGCTCAACCCGAGGACTCAACACTAAAAGCGTTTTATGATAAGTACGTAAAGTACTTTCAAGCTCATGAAACACGCTCGTTTAACGTTTTGATGATGAGCTTCCATGACATTGCTCAAACCATTGCTGTATCATCAGAAGACTTAATGACATTGTATAGCCAAACAGATAACCGAGTTCCTGAAAAACGCTCTGTACGGTATATCCCCTTTGCAACCCGCGAAGATGCGATGAAAGCAACTGAAGAGTTACGTGCAGGTGCCCCCTTTGACATCGTATATGGCCGTTACACAGGCGATTTACCAGAGAATGCACCAAAGGCTCAGGAATTAGAATTAAAGAACATCCGCCCAGAAATTGGATCAGAAATTTTCTCTATGAAAAAAGTACATGACGTTTCTGAACCCATTTTCTTAGGTAACCAATATTTACTGTTTGTATTAACAGACATTAAACCAGAGAAAGTCCTTAGTTTTGATGATCAAAAGTTTGCTTTGCTGAAGAAGTACAAATCAGATATGGCGCGTGAAAAACTCTATGGTTATACACAACGTGCTGAAGAAATGTTAAAATCTGGCGCTAAACTTAGTGAGGTTGCTGAAACGTTCTCTAAAGAAGGCGTAACGGGTGTTACTGTAATGAAGTGGGATAACATCACCCAAGAAGGCAAAACAATTGATGGTATGGTCGCGCCAGGTCTCAACTCGTTTGATCCCAAAATGCTTGAACTTGCCTTTGATACGCCTCAATATCAATACAGCGATCCACAAAAGTTAAAAACTGAAGACTTTGTGATTGTTGAAGTTACAGACGTCAAAGCATCGCATCAACGCACCTTTGAAGATGCAAAAACTCAGGTTGCGCATTACTGGCAAATTGATCAAAAACGCCAACAAGCAACGCAACACATAAAAGCGTTAAAAGAAGGCTTAGAAAACTCACAGGACGCAGCAACGCTTGCAGCTCAACACTTTGCCCGTGTTGATGTTCTGCATAACGTAACACGTGCAAACCCACCCAGAGACGCTCAATTCGCAAGCATCCTATCTCGCGTTAGCTCCGCCAAAAAGCATGAGATCGTTCTGGATGTGACCGCAGATCGTATCAGCCTTGGGCGTGTCATTGCAACTCAACCAAGCCAAGTTGAGTTTGAACAAGGCGCAACAGCATTTACTCGCAAAGTCATGGTACCTATGATAAGCGAAGAGATCTTATCATCATATATTGCGGCCTTAGAAGCGCATTTCCCCATTACACGAAATGATGACTATTTTGCAAACCACTTTGGCAAAGAGGATTTAAATGCTCCAAAACCCCAAGCTCCTGATTTCTAGTCCAGCTACGGCTCAATTAGAAAAGGTTCTAGCAAATTATCCCGGCAAATTCTTACGGATCTCCGTAATGCCGGGCGGCTGCAATGGATTTGAATACAACTTAAAACTGGATGATGCCGTGTTAGAAGACGACCAAATCTTCTCGCCGGCTCCATCCGTTAAGGTGCATGTGGATTCTCTGTCATTGG
>CAZMBF010000064.1:0-1091 GCA_964564365.1 uncultured Alphaproteobacteria bacterium | reverse complement strand
TAATTAAGGGTTCAGAACTTGACTATGAAGCGGAACTTATCGGAGCTTCCTTTAAACTGAAAAATCCAAATGCCACAACCTCCTGTGGCTGTGGTAACTCATTTAGTGTTTAAGATGAAAATTGCTACCTGGAACATTAACTCTTTTAGATCGCGATTCGAACACCTATTAACATGGGTGCGCAGTTTTCAGCCCGATGTCGTTTTACTGCAAGAGTTAAAAATGATGTCAGAACTATTTCCGCATGAGGCCCTGTCAGACGAAGGGTATCAAGCAGCCGTATTGGGGCAAAAAACATATAATGGCGTGGCCATCCTTTCAAAATACCGTATCGAAGATATCAACTATGGTATTGAAAACAACCCCCTGCCCGATGAGGCTAGGTATATCGATGCACTAATCGATGGCCGCATGCGCATTGCCTCTGTATATGTTCCCAACGGACAAAACATCGAATCTCCAAAGTATCCAACAAAGCTTAAATTCATCGAAGGACTTCGAGACACGATTCAAAGCCGCCTATCTGATACGACTCCTTATGTCATTGGGGGAGACTTTAACATAGTGCCCCATGATTTGGATGGAACCAATCCAGATCATTGGAAAGGGGATGTGCCCTTCACTCCCGACGAACGGCGTGTATATAATCAGCTAATGCACCTTGGGTTACACGATGCTATACGTATTAAACATCCCTATAACTCCCCCTCTGCTCCTGATGTGATGAGTTGGTGGGATTATCGCGCAGGCTCGTTTGAAAAAAACGATGGGTTACGTATCGACCATATCTTATTATGCCCCCAAGCAACAGATATGTGGTCAGACGCAGGTACAGATCGCATCCCCCGCACATGGGGAAAACCCTCAGATCACACCCCAGTCTGGTGTGATCTTAAGGATTGATAAGGTCATACGTACGGTTAAAAAGCGTGGAGAAACCTCTCCCCCCCCCTCCAGGTTCAGCCTTAATGCACAGGTATTCGTTGATGCAGCAGCGGTGACTTATCTGAAGAAGCGTCCTCACATCCCATCGCATCCACAGGACGATCCGCAGCAACCTTACGACGTCGCAATCTGGATTCTTCGTCCAG
>CAZMBF010000063.1:0-6132 GCA_964564365.1 uncultured Alphaproteobacteria bacterium | reverse complement strand
ATTTAGGTTCAAACGTCTCCTTTGTCTACGGGTCTGATTTTCACGGGTGATTATACAAGCGACAGGCGTCGTTACCGGCCCGCTTACGCGGGTTGCCTGGGTCGCCCTCGCGGTAGCTTAAGCATTAAGCGACGCCAAGACGTTTGCGTTTGCGATGTTCTTGAAAATTGTGACGCGCCATCAGAGCTGCTGGGGTAGCAAAGGAGGTTAGCAACGAACCAAAGGCAACACCATAAGATATACAAATTGCTAACTGCTGCCAGAACTCCATCGCCGGGTCGCCCACTGTAATCTCAAAGTTTACAAAATCGATGTTGACCAAAAACACGATGGGCAGCAAGCCCAGTATAACGGTGATGTGCGTCAAAATGATGGGACGCAAACGTTGAGCACACGTATATAAAATGGCAGTTTTAGCGTCTGTTATTCGTTTGATGGTTTCATCAAAGGTATCAATCATAATAATATTGTTACTAACAATAATGCCCGCCAGCGCAATGATGCTGACGCCTCCCATGACGACGCTGAATGGAATTTGATGGACAATTAATCCAATAAACACTCCGATGGTTGACATCACAATCGCGCTTAGAACTAACAGAGCGCTAAAGAAGCTGTTAAACTGCAAAATCAGCACAAAAAGCATTAACAGAATTGCCCAAACGAAGGCTTTACCCAAGAAAGCTCCTGATTCTTTTTGATCTTTGTCTTCCCCTCGGAATACCACATTAACACCCTTTGGAAGCGGAGACTCTTTTTGAACCCAGTTTTTAATGGCCGTTACTTTCTCGTTGGTTAAGTGACCTTCGGCAACGTTGGCTTTCACCGTAATAATTCGCGAACCATTCAGCCTTCGTATCGTTCCAACTTTGGGAGAGAATGATTGGGTTGTAAATTGGCTAATCGCCACAGAACCATAAGGGCTTGGGATTCTTAGATTTCCAATTTCATCAAAGTTCTTATACGCAGGGTCAAAGCGCAACAACACATCCAGCTCGTCTCGTTTAGATTCTGTTCGATAGCTGCCAACCTTCAGTCCTGTCGTTAACATGCGCAAAATTCCTCCAACGGCCTGAATATTTGCTCCATATTTTGCGGCCTCGATCCGATCCACATTAATGTTTACCTGGATGCCAGGAAGAAATCTGCTGTCCTCGACATCTTGCACGCCACCCAGGCTTTTTAGCCTCTGATCCAATAAGTCTGCTGCTGTTGATAGAGAGTCTAACGAAGGGCCAGTTAGTCCGATCTCAATAGGTTTTTCTTGAGGTGGTCCGCTTTTTTGGACAGATACATCTAGAATTACGCCGGGTACATTTGCACAGCGTGCTTTTATTTCATTCAAGATTTCGTTTACGCGACGGCGCTCTTTCCAGTTTACAAACTCTAAAAAGATTGTGCCGACAGTATCGGGCGGGGAGCCTTTGTCCATAAACCCCTTAGCGCCACCTTTTATCGCATCAGTTCTGGCATAAATGGATTTTAATTCCTTCATATCTAGAATTAATGACTCTACCTGCCAGACAAGGGCATCTTTTTCTAATCCTGACAAATCGCCTTGTGTTCGAATGTTAATTTGAGCTTGTTCCGGATCTGTTTCGGGGAAAAAGACAACACCCTTGTTCATAAAACCATAGAAAACTTGCACGGCAATTAATGAAGCCATGCAAAAACCGATTATTCGCCAAGGATGGTGCAGTCGTTTTTCTAATACACGCACGTATTTTCCGGTAATGCCGCTGAGTTTATCAAACTCACAGTTGTGGGCGGCTAAAATGTCATCTTTGTCTTTGTTAAAGTGTGCTATATTTACTTTGGCGGTCATGGCGCCCAGTATCGGGGTAAAAAATACCGCCATAATAATCGATCCACCCAAAGTTACAATTAAGGTGATGGGCATAAACTTCATAAATGCCCCGACAATTCCTGGCCAGAACAGCAGCGGCAGAAACACCATTCCAATCGTTCCAATTGACGTTAAAATAGGCACCAACATCTTTTCTGCGGCCTGTTTGTATGCGTTCACACGATCCATTCCCTCAATCATTCGACGGTCGGCATATTCAACTACAATGATGGCTCCATCAACCAACATTCCTGCGGCTAAAATAAAGCTGAACAATACAATCATATTCATGGTGTATCCCATTGCATTCAGCAGCAGCAAGCCAATTAGGAAGGATCCTGGGACAGACAGCCCGACCAATACCGAAGGGCGAATACCCATTGAATAAACAATGACGCCAATCACTAAAAACAGTGTTAGTATTAAAGTGTTTTGCAGGGTAAACAAAAAGTCTTTAATCTTAAGTGTTTGATCTTGAGAATAGTCGACTTCAATGTTGGGGGGCCATTGATCAGACGCCCTCGCAACGCTTAGCACATATTTTATCTTTTCGATCGTTTCAATGATATTTTCGCCCGTGCGCTTAGTGACTTCTAGCGCAACCGCAGGTTTACCACGATCTCTGGCATACGACATAGCATCTTGGTACGCTAACTTTACATTTGCAACATCTTTAAATGTAAGTACTTGAGGGCTGCCAAATGTAAGTGGAAAATCAAACAGATCTTTAACGTCACTGATAAGTCCTGGAACCTTGACCGCGAAACGACCCTTACCAGTTTCTAAACTGCCCGAGTTGATCATAATGTTGTTGGCAGAAAATTGCTGTATAATTTGCATTAGGTCTAGGCCAGATGTCTCAAGCTTAACAGGGTCAATCTGTATTTCAACTTGTTCTGTGCGGTCACCCAAAATGGAGACCTCAAGAACCTCTGATACATTCGCTTCGATCTCGTCCTTTAATCGATGCCCTAGCTCGATCAGCGTCCTCTGGGGTACGGTTCCGGATAGCTTAACCGTTAAGACTGGAAATTTGCTTGTGTTGATTTCCACAATCGTGGGTTCACGGGTATCTGTTGGTAGCTCTCCTTTTGCGATATCCACTTTGTCTTTTACGGCATCTTTTGCAAGTTTTGCATCAAACCCAGCATTGAACTCAAGGGTTATATTTGCGCCCCCTTCAAAGGCTGTGGACTTATAGTCTTTTAGATTTTCTAATGTGCGTAGCTGCTTTTCCATGGGGCGAACCAATAGGCGCTCGGCATCCTCTGGGGCAATCCCGTCATGGGACAGCTGAACAATCATAATCGGAATCTTAATATCAGGGAATGACTCTTTGGGTATTTTGATATAGGTCATTATCCCAGCGATAAATATTAGCGCCAATAAAGAGAATACGGCTCGATTGTGTCGTAATCCAAAATTTACAACAGACTGCATCATGTTGGGGGCTCCTTACTGTTCAAGCACGTATAATGGCGCGGAGGCTGCGGGTTCATCGCAATCCCCAGAAAACATAGCGTCGTACTCTTCTTTGGGTAATAGGTTATCAGCCAACTTTTCTGATGCTGTAATTACGTTATCAAAAATGCTTTCTGACTTCACTCCTTTTGCTTTTGCGATGTGCATTAGGTCGCCTTGAGATAAATCATCTCCACAAAGTTCTGTAAAGTCTACAACCTGGAATGATTTTGGTGATTTTAATCCGGCTATAGCTCGGTTAATAATTTCATTACCCTCTGCAAACTTTATACCCTCTTCAAAAAAGACAGTGACGGTCGCGCCATTTGTCATCGCAACACCATGGGTCGTATGAATATGAGGGGCAGATTTCAAGGCCTTTGTTAAAGGTGTGGTGAAGTATTTTTCAACGTCCTTGGGGGATGCTGCAGGAATATCAAAGCGCACATTCACAACAAGTGGCGTGGGTTCTATACTTTCAGATCCATCCCCGCACCCGATCAATATGAGTGAGGCGGCAAAACAAATACATGGATATAGTATATTATTGAGCATGTTGGGATCCCTTTAGGTTTTCAGTGGGTTCCCATTGTACTTTTTTCCCGACCTCCACAAAATTAGCACCATAGTCAATAACGATCGTGTCATCAGGCAGTCCCGTAACCCATAATGTGTCGCCAATACTTTGGACTAATTGTATGGGATAGGATTCAACAACCCCTTCGGCGTTAACCACCTTAACGGCCATGATGCCATTTTGGTCAATCGACAAAACAGATGGATTGATTATATGAATCTTTTGTTCGGGCGTTGGAATCATCACCTGAGCCGTGGCACCTTCTGGGACTTTAAAGTCGGGATTTTCAACAGAGATCTCGACTAAGAACATGTGCGTTTTAGGATCAGCAATCGAGCTGACAAACGTAACTTTTCCTGAGGGTTTCTCATTATTAAGTAAACTGATCTGCGCCGTATCGTTTAGACGAATGCGCGGATAGTTCTTTTCGGAAACATACGTTTGAATCAATATGGGGTCAAGGTTAAGTAGCGTTGCTACAGGAACTCCTGGCGCAACAACGCTGCCCTCCTCCACCAATACGTCTCCTAGCACCCCTTTAAATGGAGCAGAAATGCGGGTGTTTTCAATTTCCTTTTCTACTCGTGCAAGGCGCGCAGCCGCAGACTCAAATTCAGCCTGTGCAGTTTTAAGGTTTAATTCCGAGCGGAAATTGCCCTCGGCAAGCGTTTTAGTGGCGTCTAGTTTTTCTTTGGCTAGGTCATAATTGGCCTTTGCTTCCTTTAGCAATTGAGACCGATCGTCCAGCTGAATCGTTGCAACCGGATCTTTAACGTTCAGAACATGCCCCTTTTTATGATGAATGCGATATACCTGACCGGATGTTTCGCTTATTAAGTTAATCTTTCTGCTTGCTTTTGAGGTGCCAGAGGCGCGCAGCATGATGATCTCGTTCGTTGCTTTCGAGGCGTGAGCATATACTTTAAAAACAGCATTCAGAGCAGGGGCGTCCTTTGCGGGAGAAAAGACTTTAATAGCAGTAACAATCACAACAATGCCAAAGATAAATCCAAATAATACTTTTGGAGATAGTGACAAAATCTTGTGCCCCGGCGTATGTAAATATTTCATAGATGTCTCATAGGTTGTCAAGGGTTTCGCGCAAACGCCTGCCAAAACCAATAGATGAAACTTGATGATACAAGGCCATCATACGGCTTAAGAAAACTCCAAACAAAGTAGTCATCACCGTCATAAATATACTTTCTTGATCAAAGTTTATAGCGCTTCTGGAAAGTGTAAAGTAAAGCGCCAACAAAACACCCCAGACAAACGAAAGCTCTACAAATAAAAAGTTTATTTTTGATGGCAACTTATACAGTTCGTGCGCAATTAATAAACCAGATGTGGCGGTAATAGTTCCCAGCACCCCTTCCCAAAACCAGCTTGTATCCGCGCTGGTAATCGCGTAAATGACCCCGCTGACGGTATAGCTTGCAAGACCAAGAGCTGCCGCAATTTCTTGAATCCAGCGATCTTTGTTTTCGGAAAAGATATAGGTTCGAATTTGTCGATATGCCAGGGATCTAAGCGTTGAGATCATCGCGTGTGCTACAAAGACGATGCCAATTACAATAGACAGATAGTAGGGGTTTCTGAAAAACTCTATATAGCCAGTGGTCAAAACATCTTTTAATACGGGGCCGGTAAACACAACAACCATAGAGAACCCAACAGTTTTTACAAAGGCCATGTGTCGATAAAATCCATGAATAAACGCATAAATCGTGAACGAAATGACACCTAGCAGCTCGATGAAACGCAGCCACCCTTCATCGATGGTATGCATAAGAACGGCCGGTGTTAAATACTCTGTGAAAAGTCGATCTAGTTTTTCATCTTTATCAAGGGCTGCAATGTGGTCATTAATCGTGTCGATTTGTTGCTTAAGTGGGCTGTGATTTAAAATGCCAATGCCAATTGGTCGATGCATATTCAGGTTAATTTCACGAATGTGTTTCCATTGATGTAGCCTGTGCAGCAACGACGAAAACACTATGCGATCCCCTATAAACGTACGTATCGAGCCTTGTAAGAAGGCCTCTAGTAATTCGGTTTCTGAGTGCATCATGCGCAGCTTATTCGCATTTTTGGGGTCGCTGATAAATTGATTTAGCAGGGGATCTTCCGCGCTTCGAAGGGGGGTTATGCCCAAAGGGTTGGATTCGTTGATGTGATCTAGCATTTGCTCTGCAGTATAGAAAAACTCTTTAGAATTTGCTGACAAATACGCCACATAAGCTTCTTG
>CAZMBF010000062.1:0-6141 GCA_964564365.1 uncultured Alphaproteobacteria bacterium | reverse complement strand
TTTAAACAAAGATGGATCCGTCACTGTTCGTGACAATGGTCGTGGTATCCCCGTCGACATTCACCCCGAAGGCGTATCTGCGGCAGAAGTTATCATGACACAATTGCATGCAGGGGGTAAATTCGACCAGAACTCTTACAAAGTTTCAGGTGGTTTGCACGGTGTGGGTGTGTCCGTGGTTAACGCTCTATCTGAATATTTAGACTTGCGCATTTGGCGCAACGGCTCTGAACACTATATGCGCTTTAAAATGGGTGAAGCCGAATCTCCCCTAGCCGTTGTAGGTTCTTCTGACAAACGAGGAACAGAAGTCACATTTAAACCCTCTCCTGATATTTTCGCCATCACAGAATTCAATTTTGATACCGTAGAACATCGTTTGCGTGAGTTGGCGTTTTTAAACTCTGGCGTCAGATTAATTTTACAAGATCTGCGTGGGGATGAACCCCGTGAAGTCGTGTTCTTTTTTGAAGGAGGCATTAAATCTTTCGTTGAATACTTAAATCGTGGCAAAACATCCTTGTTGAGCAGCGTAATTAACGTAAAAGGCGAACGCGATGGTATCACGGTGGAGGCTGCGTTGGAATGGACAACCGCGTATCATGAAAACATGTTATGTTTTACAAACAACATTCCCCAGAAAGATGGTGGAACTCACTTGGCAGGATTCCGCGGGGCACTAACTCGTACTGTAAACCAGTATGTCACCGACTCTGCGACGTTCAAGAAATCAAAGGTCAACTTGATGGGGGACGACCCTCGAGAGGGATTAACCTGTGTGCTATCGGTAAAAGTTCCAGATCCCAAATTTTCGTCACAAACCAAAGATAAATTGGTGTCTTCCGAAGTTCGCCCAGTGGTGGAGGGCATTATCAACGATCGATTGCAACAGTGGTTAGAAGAAAACCCACAAGAAGCCAAAAAAGTTGTTGAAAAGGTCATTGAGGCCGCCTCTGCCCGTGAAGCCGCACGAAAAGCGCGGGAATTGACGCGTCGGAAAGACGTATTAGACATGGCCTCATTACCCGGAAAACTGGCAGACTGCCAAGAAAAAGATCCTGCCCTTTGCGAGCTTTTCTTGGTTGAGGGTGACTCTGCGGGTGGGTCTGCAAAAGGTGGTCGCGAACGTCGTTTCCAAGCAATCCTTCCCCTGCGAGGAAAAATTTTAAACGTTGAACGTGCTCGATTTGATAAGATGTTGGCCTCTGCCGAAGTAGGTACCATCATCACTGCTCTGGGTACGGGCATCGGTAAAGAAGACTTTAATGTCGACAAATTGCGTTATCATAAGATTGTTATCATGACGGACGCCGATGTAGACGGAAGCCACATTCGAACACTCTTGCTAACGTTCTTTTTCCGCCACATGCCTGAACTGATTGAGCGTGGACACTTATATATTGCGCAACCTCCCCTTTATAAGGTTAAACGCGGACAGTCAGAACTGTACTTAAAAAACGATGCTGATATGAATAACTATCTGATTCAAAGTACGGTTGAGCATAGCATCATTGAGACTGCGTCTGGATCACGCGTGTTTGGACCAGACTTGCAGGCAATTTTGCACACAAACTACACTGTTGGTGAAAAGATTGTTAAAATGGCTGATAAGATTGGCTCCCTGCCCTTAACTGAGGCGATTACATTAGAAGGTGGATTCCATATTGATCACTTAAGTTCTAAGTCAGATGCCATTATTGGACGTCTGAAAACCTTGGATCCGGAAAGCAAATGGACGGCAAATGTATTAAACACGGATGCAGTTACCTTTACACGCCACGATCAACGCTTAAAAGAAGCCTATGATATTGATGGACATTTCATTAGTATGAATGACGCTCAATATTTACATTCAAAAGTTGATTGGTTGAAAGAGTTCTTTGCAACGGATTCTACCTTAGTCATCAAAGAATCAGAGCGTCATGCCATTACAGGCCCTGTATCTTTGATACTAAAGTCTCAGGAGTTTGCTAAAAAAGGGATTTATGTTCAACGCTATAAAGGTCTTGGAGAAATGAACGAAGACCAATTGTGGGAAACGACTATGGATCCAAATGCTAGAACATTGTTACAAGTCAATATTGCCCACGTTGATGATGCAGAAGATATCTTCTCTACTCTTATGGGTGATGTTGTTGAACCTCGGCGTAACTTTATTCAAGAAAACGCTTTAAAAGTTGTAAATTTGGATGCTTAGAAAATTGATATGTAAGCCTTGAAACAGAAATTCAACTCTTTTCAAGTTATGGGAAGAGCACACTCAACTACTATCAGGCTCTAAGTAACTAACAAATAATGAATGACCTATCGAGTTGTTTCGACCTCTTCAAAGGCCAACTTTGATGCTGTTCCCCCAACACCCCCAATATAATGGCGGTGTTGAACGAGGGGTACCTTTCAAGATGAACTATCTACGGCTCTGAATGTTTATGATACCTTCAGACCCCATTTTAACTTAAAGGGATCCCCCCCCTATGCAGGACATTATCTCATCCCCTCAGGTGGCCGCCTAAGTATCTTATATGTATTGAACTTGTACAATCTGTTAAAAAACCCTTGATTTACAATGGGAAAAAAACGAAAATGACCATGAGTTTTTATATTTATAGAGAGTCTTATTCTATGTTAAAGCAGGACGCATTAAAGTACCATCAATATCCTAAACCAGGTAAACTTGCGATCGTTCCAACAAAAACAATGGCGACACAGCAAGATTTGGCGTTGGCCTACTCCCCTGGTGTGGCACATGCCTGTGAAGCAATCGTAGAAAACCCTTTTGACTCTTACAATTTAACGGCAAAAGGCAATCTGGTGGCAGTCATCAGCAACGGAACAGCTGTATTAGGCTTGGGCGACATTGGCCCCGATGCTGCAAAACCTGTGATGGAAGGAAAGGCTGTTTTATTTAAACGATTTGCTGGTATTGACGTTTTTGATATTGAAATTAATGAAAAAGACCCTCAGAAATTAGTTGATATCATCGCAGCAATTGCCCCCACGTTTGGCGGCATTAACTTAGAAGACATTGCAGCGCCCGCCTGTTTTTATGTCGAGCAAGAATTACAAAAACGCCTCTCAATCCCAGTCTTTCACGATGATCAGCATGGCACAGCGATTGTTGCAGCAGCAGGGCTATTGAATGCCCTAAAGCTGGTGGATAAAAAGATCAACGACATCAAAATCGTATGCTCTGGTGCAGGTGCCGCAGCCATCGCCTGTTTAAACCTATTTTTAGAGTTAGGCGCTCAGAAAAAGAATATCTTTGTGTGTGACCGTGAAGGACTTGTATATACACAGCGTCCAAATTTAAATGATCCTCAAAAAATATCGTTTGCCCAAAATTCAACAGCTAAAACCCTTGCTGAATGTATGGATAAAGCAGATGTATTTTTAGGGTTATCTGCAAAAGGTGCCCTTAAGAAAGAAGCCGTTTCAAAAATGGCAACAAAACCTATTATTATGGCGATGGCAAATCCAGACCCAGAAATCACCCCCGAAGATGTTAAAACCGTAAGAGACGATGCGATTATAGCAACTGGTCGTACGGATTATCCAAATCAGGTCAATAACGTTTTATGCTTTCCCTATGTTTTTAGGGCCGCACTAGATGTAAAAGCGACTCACATAAATACAGCCATGAAGTTGGCCTGCGTAAAAGCTATTGCACGCTTGGCAGAAATTGAATCATCTGAAAGTGTCATGATGGCTTACGGCAATACAGCGTTATCGTTTGGTAAAGACTATATCATCCCCAAACCCTTTGACCCACGTTTGCTGATCGAAGTTGTTCCAGCCGTAGCCAAAGCTGCTATGGACTCAGGAGTAGCAAGAAAACCGATTGAAGACTTTAACATCTATAAACAGAGTTTAACGAATCAAGTGTATAAATCTGGGTATATGATGCGCCCCATCTTTGATAAACTTAAGGGGTCTAATCGACGCGTCATCTTTACCGATGGAGCAAATGATAAAGTGTTATTTGCAGCACAACAGGCCATTGACGAAGGCATTTTTTATCCAGTATTAGTCGGATACAAACCGCAAATTCTAAGTAAAATATCCGAGTTAAAGCTTCGATTAATTGAAAAATCTCATATTCAAATTATTGATCTTTCCGATACCACAGAAATTATTCAAACCTATGCGGCTGAGTTGCATGAGAAGCTTGCTCGCAAAGGCATCACGCCCTTTGATGCCGAATATTTGCTTGAGCATGACGCTGTGTATGTTGCAAGTATGCTGTTGTTGCATAATGAAGTCGATGCCCTTATTTGCGGTCCTTCTGGTAAATACTATAGGCATCTTGAAAAACTTACCGCTATGCTTGAACTTCAAGGGAACGTTTTAAAACCCACCACACTTGAAGCCCTTATTACCGAAGAAAGAACCGTATTTATTTCAGATTCGTATGTAAATTATCATCCAACGGCAGAACAAATTGCATCTGCAACCATTTTGTGCGCGAATACATTAGCACATTTTGGGGTAACGCCCCGTGTGGCTTTATTGTCCTGCAGTAACTTTGGTTCGATTGAATTTGCTGAATCATCTCGTAAGATGCTTCACGCAAAACACTTAATTCTACAGCAACACCCTGACTTAATTGTCGAAGGTGAAATGTCCGCAGATGTTGCATTATCTAAAAAAATTAGAGATCGCATTTTCCCGTCGTCCAACTTTCCCGAAGATGCGAATCTTTTAATTGCACCCTCTCAAGATGTTGCTAACGTAGCCATTAATTTGGCTCGTACAGTTTCAAATGGTTTAAAAGTTGGTCCTGTATTATTAGGGTTAAACAAAATTGCACATATTGCTCCACGATCATCAACATCCCGCAGCATTTTAAACCTTGCTGCTATTGCTGCTGCGCAATCGTTTGATTTAACGTAAGAAAGGAATTTTATGGACAAAAACGTCATCACTACGCCTATCCTTTCTGATGCAGTTATAGCACGCCAAACATTATTGAAAATCCATCGTTGGTTAAAATCACCCAATAGCACAAAGCTAAAAAAAACCATTGAATCTCTGCACTATGCAGATGTAGCCGATATATTAGAAGTTCTTTCCTTAGAACACCGGTTAGAGGTTATCAAGTATATCCCACGCGACGTAGAGGCTGAGGTTTTCTTGGATTTAGACCCAACTGTGCGTTCCGAACTGCTTAATTATGTTTCTGCAGATACGATTGCTAGAATTATCAACAACCTAGAATCTGGTGATGCACTCAGCTTTATCGAAGACCTAACATTTGAACAACAAACCAATGTCATTCGTTTTTTATCAAAGCAAGAACAAGAGTTTCTAAACGAAGCCCTATCATATAATGAAGGAACTGCCGGACGTTTAATGCAGCGTGAAATTGTTGCTGTTCCAAGGTTCTGGACTGTCTCACAAGTGAAACGATATATTAAAACTGCTGACTTTTTACCCGATCAAATCTTTAATGTGTATGTGATTGATGCCAATCATCGCCCCCTTGGATATGTGTCGTTAAGTGAGTTGTTAAAGCATGATGAAGATGAAAAGATCTCACACTTTATGCAAAAAGATGTGTTCAGCTTTTCTGTTGAAACCACACAAAAAGAAGTTGCTTTCTGCTTTCGTCATTATGGTCTTGCTTCTGCACCTGTACTAGACCCCAGTGGGCGCATTAAGGGAGATATTACCTTAAACAACCTGGTTGATATTATTGATCAAGAAGCAGAACGAGCATTCCTTGGCCTTGCCGGTGCCAGCAATGCGGATATTCACCTATCCTTGTTTAAAACATCCACTAACCGATTTAAATGGGTTATTATTACTGCATTTTCATCGGTTTTATCCTCGTATATCATCTCAATTTTTGATAAAAGTATCGAGAAAATCGTCGCCCTTGCTGTGCTTATGTCCATTATCGTGGCTATTAGCGGTAGTGTCAGCTTGCAAGTTGCTTCAGTTACGATTCGAGCCTTATCTAACGGAGAGTTTCGCCTTGTTCGCATTTGGCATAATTTATGGAAAGAAATTCAAGTTGGTATGATTAATGGGCTCTTAATCAGTACGCTTCTAATAATAATGGTGATTGTATGGTACGGAGAAACCTCTCTTGCCCTAGTTTTTGGTTTAACAATCTTCTTTAATGTAATTTATGGCAGTATT
>CAZMBF010000061.1:0-6216 GCA_964564365.1 uncultured Alphaproteobacteria bacterium | reverse complement strand
CATAGTTGGGCTTTAATATCTTGAATGGCATCACATCCAAGATACAAATTAAACAGTTCAATCAAAAACCCTTTTGTATATTGCACTTGCTGCATCCCTGCGTGAGAAACCTTTACATGTAACGTTCCAGTTGAACGATCTTTAAAATTAGGAGCAAACCGAGTTGGCCAAATCTCGTCTTTCCATTTAGCCCCCATCACGGTTTCCCAATTCATCATCAGCTTACTTAAATACCACCCCTGCTGTTCAAGTGTAGGCTCAAGTATACGATAAATAAGCTCTTTAATTTTTTTCTGTCCTGTGTAAGGATGCGACATGGTATAAACTCCCTTAGTTAAACATATCAAATATGCTGAAAAATGAACAGAGCTAAGATTTCAGATCACGTATTACACTGGTATGATCTTCACAAAAGAGATCTACCTTGGCGATATACTCAAGGTCAAATTGCACCCCCATACCGAGTATGGCTTAGTGAGATGATGTTGCAACAAACCCAGGTTGACACAGTCATTCCCTATTTTCAGCGCTTTGTTTCTAAATGGCCAACAATTCACGATTTAGCAAATGCAAAGCTGGATGAGGTGCTTCATCAATGGCAAGGTCTTGGGTATTACGCACGAGCCCGCAACCTGCACAAATGCGCCAAAATTATATCTGAAACAAAGGGCGGAGCCTTCCCCTCAACCCCCACCGAATTGCAAGCATTGCCTGGCATTGGGCCTTATGCAAGCGCAGCAATTGCCGCAATCGCTTTTAACACTCCCGCCACCGTTGTGGATGGGAATGTTGCACGCATCGTAAGCCGTCTATTTGGCTTCTTACCCCCTATAAAGCACAACCAAACAGCTATTTATCAAGCAGCGGCTTCCGCAACACCTAATCTGCGACCTGGGGATTATGCCCAAGCATTAATGGATATCGGATCCCGCATCTGCACCCCACGTTCACCCAAGTGCTCTGAATGCCCACTGAACCACGAGTGTAAAGCCTACGCATCAGGCAGACCGGAAGCATATCCCAATCGCCCCATCAAAGCCACTATCCCCACGCGGTATGCCGTCTCTTTTCGATGTATCCAAGATGATAACATCCTGTTAAGAAAACGCTCCCATCAGCGCATGTTAAACGGATTATGGGAACTGCCAGGCTCTGATTGGTATGCAGATAGCCTTCCAGAGCTCCCCGAGGTTTCAGGCGTCTTTAGAGATGTCAAACACACGTTTTCGCATTTTCATTTGATCACCCGCGTTATCACGACTTCGTTGATCGAGGAAGAGTATTTAGATGGCTCTGAATGTTTTCAACCACTTTCAACCTTAGACCAGCTGGCGCTGTCTACCCTCACCAAAAAACTACTAAAGCCTGTATAGTTCTATACTTCATTAGGCACGCTCCCAGTGGTCGCGTGACATTTACGAGGCCCGCCCACCCCGCAGGCTCCCGTCGCTTCGCGCCTTTGCCTGCTCCCTTATATCGGCGCGCCCGCGCGCCGGGGGTGGGAAAATCGCAGTGAAGCCCAACGGGCTTCATCCAGGTTGGGTGGGCAATCCAAAAGTCTCCGCAGCATCGCGAAGGAGCCTATTTAGGACCCAGAGATTCTTAACCGACTATCCAATTTCCTCGTCAACAACCTCGTCTTGCTCATCCTCTGCGGGCATTAACCAGCGCACAAGACGATCTAATAAAGGTGTAAACATCATCGAAATAGCCGCGGCTAATACGACAATATTACCGTTTTCATGTGAAATCAGCTCATAAGCAATCGCTGGACCTAAAATGACGAAAGCAAACTCTCCGCCGGGGGCAATATAGGTCGAAACCCTTACTGCAACCCAATGCGAAAGACCAAAGCTTCGCCCTGATATGTACATTATAATAAACTTTATGGGGATAAATATCAAAGTTAACCCAATAATTGACCCCAAGTATGTCCACAACATGGAGATGCTGATCGACATACCAATTCCCATAAAGAACAAGCCTAATAACAGCCCTCTGAACGAGCGAATCACACTTTCAACTTTGTTTCTAAATTCACTATCAGACAACAACAATCCAATTGTAAAGGCAGCAAACTCTATCGAAACACCCAGTTTCTGAGCTAACGCACCTGTTCCCAAAACAACTAACAATGTAAACGCCATGAACAGGTCTGCTTGATCACTGTCACCTAAAAAGCGGAAGATAGGACGCACAACAAATCTCCCCAGGACTACCATGAAAACCAACCCACCTGCTGATTTTAAGACATTCATAACTACATACATCAGCGTAACATCTTCTACCCCATCCGGATTAGGTCGAAGAAAATCCACTAAGATTAGTAATAAAATCGCAGCCAAATCCTGAAGCAATAAAATGGAAAACGTCACGCGTCCATGACGGGACGACATTTCATTTGCTTCAGACAATAACTGTAAAACTATCGCTGTTGACGATAACGCCAAGCTGCTGGCGATAATGGCAGACGTCATCAAAGAAAGGTCAAATAAATGCAATACTCCCATTAACCCTAACGTTGTAAGGAAAACTTGCAAGGTTCCAAGTCCAAATAGATACCTCCGCAAAATAAGCAACCGTTCTATGGACATTCCCAAACCGATCGCAAAGAATAAAAAGACCAAGCCTAGCTCTGAAATGCTTCGGCTTTTTTCAACGTTTTGAATTAAGTTCAATGCCCATGGCCCCATGGCTACACCTGCAACCAAATAGCCAAGGACTGGGCTTGATTTTAAACGTGCTGAAATAGCAGAAACTAACACCGCCGCAAATAAAAACCATAAAACATCCGCAAAATATTGGGCTTCATACATCTATTTTTGTTCTCTTCTTCTCATCTAAACTTTTACACTTATTCTACTCATAACTTGCTGAAACGAACATGTCAAACATATCCTTAAGATTTTATTGATTTTACTCAATTTTTTATATGCGTGGCTATTTCGATTATGATATACCCCGGCGCAGGTTTGCTCCTGCTTGTCGCGCACTGCGACATTGGGAAGCAAAGGGCGCCGCGCAACCTCTTGTGCTTTTGGTTTTATTTAGATAGTATATTACAAAAATTTAGGTGTTAAAATTATATATAGCTTAAATCAGTTAATGTCATTATGGCTTTTCCTTGCAGGACTTCTGTCAGGAACTCAGTTTTCACTGCACAATCATCCTTGGGTATTGATTGCAGGATATGCGTTCTTTTACCACACCCTAGTTTCAGCTAGAACATCTTTGAAAACATCAATTACCTATGCCTTTATGTTTGGGTATGGTTTTTTTGCATACAGCCATAGTTGGATCAGCCACCCCATGACAGCCTTCGGCGATATGTATGCTTCACTACAACCCTATGCATTTGTAATCGTTCCTTTTATCTTAGCTGGTTTTTTTGTAATTATCGGAGCTGCAAATTTCTTAATAAAGAGCAACACCCCCAGTCGTGTTATAAAAATGAGCTTAATCACCCTTTGTATGGAATATGTTCGCTGCGAATATGCCCCTGCTGTGCCGTTGGGTCAGATTGGGTCTGTGTGGATCACTTATCCCTATATGACTCAAGGTGCTGCAATATTTGGATTATATGGGCTTTCGTTGTGTACACTATTGTTAAGCTACAGTATCGGAATTGTTAAGCAATCTAAGGTACCCCTTACATTCGCAATGTGTATCATCGTTACCCTTTTCAGTTGGGGGGGGTGGCGCACGTCCACCACCCAACTCAACATAGGTGAAGATGTCGTTCGCATCGTTCCAACTGCCTGGAAACAATCAGAGCGATATCAATCGTTAGAATCGCGAGCCGCGCATTTAAACCATCTAGCAAAACAATCCATTAGTGTTAGCAAACAAAAACCCTCTCTTATTTTATGGCCAGAAACCACGATCGAATTTGCTTTATTGGATATTGGAGGTGGCTATGAATTTATGTATCCAGAGATTAAGCATTTCTTACTAAAGATATTACCTCCAGATACTACCCTATTAGCTGGGGTAGTGTTACGAACGAAAAAGAATGAGGCTTACAACAGCCTATTCGCAATCCAAAAGGATAAAGACATTTTCTACATTTATAAAAAACGTCTTTTAGCCCCCTTTGGTGAATTTATGCCTTCTTTTCTAAAAGACATCACAAAAGCTTTAGGGATTAGAGCCCTAGATGATTTTAAACGAGGCACTTATCAACAAGACCAGCTTGTTCCAAAAGATGGATTGAAAATCAACCCCATCATTTGTTATGAAGGGTCATTTACAGGTCATGCTATATTGCCCTATCAAACCACTGACCTGATCACAATCTCCACAAATGACGCATGGTTTGGATACAATGGCAAAGAACAACAGTTCATCTCTCACGTCTTTAGGGCAATCGAAGAGGGTGTTGCTATTGTAAGATCTGCCAATCGGGGCTTTTCTGGATATGTATCTCCGCTTGGAACTTATAGCGTGTCTCTTTCAGATCATCCACAAGAGGTTAAATTTCACAAACCATTGTCCACCACCCCATATCGATGGATAGTGAATCACCTTCCCTATTGGATAGAACTTATCTTGGGTTTAGGAATAGTATATATATTGATCGCAGAATTAATATTTAGACGAAGACAGTCTGCAAAATCTGAATTTGGACACACTTAACGATCCCTCTTACAAAATGTCGAGCGAATTGGTATAATTATATCGTAAACAAAAGATGTGTGTAAGAGATGGAAGACTTTTTAGATCGTCGTTCTCAACGTATTTTCCAATTGATTGTCGATAGCTACATTGAAAATGGTGAGCCTATTGGATCGTCTACCCTTTCTAGACGTTTATCCGAAAGCTTGTCACCCGCGACTATCCGCAATATTATGTCGCACTTGGAAAAAGTGGGGCTTTTATACTCTCCCCATACTTCTGCGGGCCGCTTGCCCACCGAACATGGATTAAAACTATATGTACAAGGGTTTTTAGATATTGGACCTATTAGCGACATCGACAAACAAATCTTAGAATCAAAACTAGATTTTCAGGACCGTTCTTTTGATGAGGTATTGAACGAAGCAATTACGACCCTTACTGGATTATCACAATCCACAGGAATTGTGATGGCACCAACGTATAACTCACCCCTTAAGCACATAGAGTTTATTTATCTATCAAAAGGCCAAGCCTTAATTGTCATGGTATCTAACGAGGGTATGATAGAAAATCGAATCATATCGACTCCTGAAGACATGACTCCCTCCCATTTAGTCGAAGCCGGAAACTATCTTTCATCGCGGCTTATTGGCCGAACATTAGATGAAGCCAAATCACTCATTTCTGAAGAGCTTGAGTTTGAGAAAAACCAACTCCACAGACTTGCAAAACAAATTGTGTCGAAAGGTCTAGGCTCATGGGGGGCGACAGATAATTTACCGACACTTATTGTGAAAGGTCAATCAAACCTGTTAAATGTTGCACGCACAGCTGATGATGTGTCTCACATACAGCGTTTATTTGAAAGTTTAGAGACAAAAGAAGGTATTCTGGAATTACTGGACTCTGCAAAACAAGGGGAAGGTGTTCAAGTATTTATGGGCGCAAATAGCCCACTCTTTCACTTGTCAGGATGCTCGATGATCGTGGCACCTTATAAAAATTCTCAACACGATGTGATTGGAGCGATTGGTGTTTTGGGCCCAGCCCGACAAAATTATGGGCGCATTATTCCAATGGTGAACTATGCTGCTCAAATGATTGAAAAGTTTCTTAAAAAATCTTGAAATTCAAAATGATCTGAGGAATGTAAATAAGTCGAACTCAAGATAAGTTCCACGACCCATACCGTCTGCCATTTCTCCAACGTCGGCGGGGCCCACCTTGCCGACGTTCAAACCGGGACCCACCCGCCCGCCACCGCTACGCAATACAATCGGTATCTTTCAAAACACTCAGTTTTAAAAGGATACACGTCATTCCTGGGTTCCACCCCAGTTCAAACTAGGCTATACTGTCTCAGCGCTGTAACAGTATAACCAGAATCATATTCTCGTATCAGATCGACCCCGTTAGGGGTATCTGAATTTTCTGTCCAATCCATTTATGAATCTATCACCACTTGGTTAACAAAAAATGAACAAAACAGATTTTTCTCTTGACAAAGCGAAAAGTGTTTGTTATGTTTTAAATAGAATTGCAAGAAGGCTATCCATTAACGTGGGTAGCCTTCTTGCTTTTCGGTGTTGATGCTCACCC
>CAZMBF010000060.1:0-6259 GCA_964564365.1 uncultured Alphaproteobacteria bacterium | reverse complement strand
AGTGTCGGGTCTTGAAAATATTCCTGAGAAAGGCGGGGTCATTCTGGTTCCTAACCATGTGACATATATTGATGGGCTTTTAATTTGGTCGGCGTGTCGTAAGCGTAATATTTCATTTATGATCTATCATAAAGTGTACAACCTTGCGTTGTTCAGTTGGCTGTTTAAGATATTAAAATATATTCCGGTTTACGAAGGTAAGCGCGTAAAAGAGTCTTTGGATGATGCGAAAGAACACCTGAAAAAGGGTGGAACCATTTGTATTTTTCCAGAGGGCGAGCTGACACGAACGGGTAGCATGTTACCGTTCCGTCGAGGGGTTGAGAGGTTGATTGAAGGGGTTTCGTCTAAAAACGTTCCAATTATCCCTGTATATATTGACCAAGTGTGGGGGTCGATTTTTAGTTATGAACGAGGTAAGTTCTTTTTTAAGATCCCTCATGAATTACCATCAAAGATTTCGATTACCTTTGGACAACCCTTGCCCGCTGGAACAACTAGCCAGGAAATTCGAAAGGCTGTAACAGAGTTGGGGTATAAATCTGTACAACAGCGCAAGTCTAAACATGATATTTTACCTGTAGAGGTTTTGAAAATTGCAAAAAAGCGTTGGTTTTCATCGATGGTGACAATGCCACAAATGAAACCGGTGAGTTATGGTAAGTTGATTGTTAGTGCTTTAAAGTTCATAGAGGTATTGACGCACAAGTTTAAACCGACGTCTAAAACAATCGGAATTCTTGGACAGCCAAGCTTTTTCACAGTGGTTGCTAATTTAGCTTTAATGTTTATGAACAAAACAGTTGTAAACTTGTCATCCAACCCATCAGTCAGAGAGTTGGAATCTACACTGAAAATACTGAATGTAGATGAAGTGCTAGTGTATGGCGCATCTGCTTTTAAGGTAAATATACCTGTTCATACCATTACAGTAGAGGATTTACATGTAAATGTGTTTAGGTCGTTTGCCATTAGGTCTATGGTGTTATTCTCACCGTCTAAGTTCTTTGTAAAGAGATTATTGGGAAATAAAGCAGGGCCTGATGATGTTGCGATGATTGTATGTGATGATGTAAACAAGCCAACTCACATTACCCATTACAACATTTTATCCAATGCCGAAGCCTTTGCACAGCTGCTGTTTATGCGACATAACGATTGGATTTTATCAGAGGCATCGTATCAATCCTCAGTGGGAGTGATTGGTCAATTGTGGTATCCACTGTTAAACGCAGTTGGAATGGCGTGTACGAATGTTGAACCCGATCGTTTACAGATACCCACCATCAATGCGTTGATGAAGCAATACAAAGTAACGTTATTGATATCGAATAGCGATTTCTATCGCAGGATTTTAAACTCGGGTCAGTCGTTAACATTCCCAGATGTTCGGTTTGCGGTGGCAGTGGGTGCAGCAAGGGATGACTCAATCTATAAGGACTTTGAAGAAAAGATTCAAGTTGAGTTGTTTGAAGGCTTGGGGGTGCCAGAACTACCTTTAGTGATTTCATTAAACCATTATAACTATATTTCTGGAAGTGTGAAACAGTTAGGAACTAAAAAGGGATCCTTTGGAAAGCCGTTACCGGGCATGCAAACACAAATAGTAAACCCTGAAACCCAAGAAGTATTGGGTGCCAATGAGGAGGGAATCTTGATGGTGAAGGGACCGAATATTCCAGCAAATGTCGAAACCCAAGATGGATGGATTAATACTCGGCATAGCGCATATATGGATGAAGAGGGATTCTTGCATGTTATCGCTGAGGGTAATGGTTAGCGTTACGGATACCATTGCCACCAACCAACAGACAGCTTCGGATCCTGCATCTAATGTATGGGTGAATGCATCTGCGGGGTCAGGTAAAACAAAGGTTTTGATTGATCGGTTGTTGCGCTTGCTGTTAACAGGGGCTAAACCTCAATCCATCGTATGTATCACATTTACAAAGGCCGCTGCCATAGAAATGCGACATCGGTTGCAGTCGGTTTTAGAGCGCTGGTTGATGTTGTCATCTTCTGAGTTATCTCAGCAACTGTATCAGCTTGATTCTGCCTTGTGCATAGAGGAGACATTGTTAACACAAGCACGCTTATTGTATAATCAAGTTTTAGACGAGCCGGTTCAGATTGAAACCATTCATAGTTTTGCCCAAAGCATTATAACCACAGTATACCCTGAAAGTAAGCTGCCATACGGATCCACATTGATGGATGAAATCACTCAGCAGCAATTGATAAAGACGGCTGCTTCATCCATATTAGACCCTAGCTGTTTAAATGAGGGGCTCAAGCGCACTTATACGCTGTTTTCTAGCTCGAAATTTCAGGGTGTGGTTGAAAAAATTCGTGCAGATCAAGCATTCTTTCGATTTTTGTTAATAGAGGGGATTGATGCTTTTGATCATAAACTAAAAACCTATCTTAGATTTCCAAGAGACCCACAAGATATTCTGAATGAGGCTATGGATACCTTTACACAGATGCATATTTCAGCTGATGATATGCCCGAAGCCTCAGAGAATGATTGCTTTTTCCTGCAACGTCTGCGTGATGCGCTGAAGTCGCAGCGGTTTGAAGCGGTTAGTGAGGTCGTGTTAACTGACAAAGGGACACTACGCAAACGGTTGCTTTCTAAAAAGATGGCAGATGCGTATCCCGAGGTTTCATTGGCTCTGCATGAGTTAGCAGACCAGATGTTTGAGTGGGATCAAGAGCTGAAACGTTCACGAACGCTAGAGTCAACGCTGTTAGTTATGCACTTGGCACAAGCCTTTTTGGCACAATATTCAGACCTGAAACAGGAAAAAGGTTTTGTGGATTATGATGATTTGATCTTTAAAACCTTAGAGGTGCTCTCAGATTCAGCAATATCTCACAATATCTTATATAAGCTGGATCGAACCGTTGACCATATTTTGGTGGATGAAGCTCAGGATACTAACCTATATCAGTGGAAGCTAATCGATTTTATCCTAGATAGCTTTTTCCAAAATGAGGTGCATAAAACCCTGTTTGTGGTGGGGGATCATAAGCAAGCTATTTTTGGTTTTCAGGGGACAGATCCTGATATTTTTCATCAAATTAAAGATTACTATCAACACAAGCCATCTTTGCGATCATGGAAAGATGTGTCGTTAGACGTGTCGTTTCGATCATTGCAGGCGGTCTTGGATTTTGTTGATGGGATCTTTCAAACGCAATGGTTGATCTCTGAATATAAGCCGCATACGTCATTTCATGGTGCAGGGGGGAGGGTGATAGTCCACCCCTTATGTACAGCAGAAGACGGCGATGACGAAGTCTTGAATGCTCGTTTTGCAGAACAGGTTGTAGGGGCTATTCAGCAAGTAATCGGTACAGAGGTTGTGTATAAAGGCAAACCCTATGTCATCAAACCTAAAGATATTTTGGTGTTGATTCGTAAGCGCGGTGACTATCTGAATGATCTGCAGGCTGAATTAATTAAACATCAAATTCCGTTTTCGTCACCTAATCGGCAGAGTTTGTACGAAGATCCGTTGGTTCAGTTTATCTTGCAGTCAATTACGGTGATCACTCAGCCAAGGGACGAGGCAACATGGATGCAGTGGTGTTTAAATCCATTGCTGGGCATTGGGGATCAAGCCATTCAGTGGGGTATAGATCGACTATTACAGGAAGACTCGTTTGCACATTTTGTTGAACATGAGCCTAGATTTCAGTCGCTCAAAAATGCTGTAAAAGACTCTACTTCATTAGAAGATATGTATATGAAGGTATTAATATGGTCGAAGGATCACCTGCCAATTGATACGCACCATCTGCAGAATGCCCTAGTGTTATTGGATCTTTTAAAGGCTTGGAAGACGCAAGGCGATTTAAGATTTACATACTCTGAAGTATTAAGCTATGTTGCAACATTACAGATTCCGCAGGTAAATCGAACAGATAACGAGGCGTTGCGTATTTTAACCGTGCATGGAGCTAAAGGATTGCAGGCACCCATTGTGATGTTGGTGGACACGACGCAATTGCCGATTTCGCGAGGTGCACTGCGATATGATGAACATCAGAATGTATTTTTATGTGTGTCTAAACGAAAAGACGAGCCCCTTGAGTATGAGACCTTAAAAACTCAGCAAAAGCAGAAAGAGTTAACAGAATATTATCGATTGCTATATGTTGCGCTTACACGTGCAGAGATTGAGCTACATGTGTTTGGGTGCGCAAAGACTAAGGTTTCGGAGGATTCGTGGTATAAAATTAGCTCTGATCTTTTTAACAATAGTTAATGATTATGAATAAATAGTTAAAAATTAACGATTTATTAACCTTTTGTGCGTAATATCCATCATGGAGAACGCAAAAGGAGATACCTATGAAAAATACCCTCTTAACAGCTACACTTCTATTATCCGCTACTTCTATCGTTAACGCTGAAAGCGTTGTGACGAATTCAGGAGACCAATTTGATGTCATCGCGATTGCTGGTGATGGGGATTGTGCTTTTAATTCGATCGGACAAAACCGAGCAGAAGTAGTTGCGGCTTTAAAGTCTGCTGTTGAAGACCATGATGCGGCATATAAAGAGTTTGATGCATCCAGAGGCGCATTACATGATGCAGTGGCTGGATTAACTCCAGACTCTTCAAATATAGAGGCTGTATTATCTGATGTTGAAAGCTTTATTGCTGCAAGCGCATCGCAGTATGCTGCTGATCCTGACGTCCGAAGCCCATCCAAATTAGCAGAATCTGCTGTAGCAGAGTTTCGTGCGGGGCTTGGATCTTTTTCGGCAGATGATTTTCGTCAAGCACAGCTTTTGCTGCAAAGCAGACTTCATAATATGTACTATGAAAGATACGAAGCATTTCAAGAAGCGTTAAAGCAAGAGCTGATAGATAGCGGAGTTTCAAAGGTTAATCTAGCAACAAAAGCTGGAGTCCTAAAGGGGATCGATGACGTATTTGCTAAAAACAGTGGTCAGGCATCTTGGCTGCCAATGGGATTAGTGTTTGGTGTGAATGAGCGCCTTGGGCTAAATGTTGCCGTATGGTCGTCTCGTGACGAACCTGCGGGTCAAGTGAAGCTGTACCAATTTAGCGGCAATAACGTTTGGGATCCGTCAGTCATTCATGTGCGGTGGAATGGCGGTCACTTTGATCGATTGCTTGTGCCTTCGAATTAAAATTTGAAGCATAACAAAAGCCAGGCAACTGCCTGGCTTATAAAATCCAATTCACTTATTTTTGGTTTAGAGTATCTTTTAACTCTTTTGCTGGACGGAATTTTGCTTGGATAGAAGCTGCAATCTGAATAGTTGCACCTGTTTGTGGGTTGCGTCCTTGGCGAGCCTCTTGCTTTTTACCAACGAAGGTGCCAAATCCGCTTACGCGAACTTCATCGCCCTTTTTAAGGGTTTGGCTGATAATATCAAAAATTCCATATAATACATTTTTGGAATCAACTTTCGTCATTCCGGTTTCTTTTGCAATTGCATCAACTAAATCAGTGGTATTCATTAAATTACTCCTAAGTATATTTTACAGTCAATCTTATAGCGATATTTCTAAAGAACGCAACGAAAAAAACCAGCATTTACAGTATTTTTAGTGTTTTTTTGACAAAATTGATACATTTTTTATAATTTTGTTTGAAAATTCAAAATTTTTAGCTAAATTACAAGTGGCTGGGGAACGCGTGCATCTCTTAATAATTCCTGGGGCAATACGTATAGAACGGGAGCTGTCCCTGCTTTAAGTCTTGGCTTTTAGTACATGGCACCCACCTGATGATTTATGTCACAGGTGAATTTTAACCTGACACGGTTACCCTGGCTATTTCTTATGTATTGACAAAGCAGTAGTGTTTCGATACTTCTTCTCGGATTATATTGGGAGGTTAAAATGAAGATTAAACTTACTGCGCTATTAATATCAACGATTTTCGCCTAGGCAAATCAAGCCATCAAGTGATATAGAGCAAGCGTGCGTTGCAGATCTGCTGCGGCCATGTGTACAACAAACTGAAAGCATAGGTCCAGATTCATTCAGCTGTGTACGGGAATATCGGTCGCGTAAGGCCGATTTGGAATTGTGGTTGGGTGTACTAAAGATGCAAAACTTAAGGTTTTTACGCCACAGGTCTTTTCGGAAATGTTGAAAGAGGCTGTTGAAATAGCAAATTTGGGATTCTGTGTTTATAGCGCTATGCGCAAAACTTGGGGGCAAGCCCCACAACTGTTGAAAGTGACTAGAAGAAGTGTTTAACAGCATCA
>CAZMBF010000059.1:0-6324 GCA_964564365.1 uncultured Alphaproteobacteria bacterium | reverse complement strand
AGAATTTGAAGCCATTCATTTGCGCTATGGTAAAATCTCACGCGGAGGGATTCGCTGGTCAGATCGTGGGGAAGATTACCGTACAGAGGTTCTAGGATTGGTAAAAGCCCAAAATACAAAAAACGCCGTAATCGTGCCTATGGGTTCAAAAGGTGGGTTCTATATAAAAAAACAGCCCGCATCGCAAACGGATGTCACCACCTGTTATCAAAACATGATGCGTGGGCTTTTAGACATTACCGATAATTTGATTCACGGTAAAGTAAAACACCAAAAAAACGTTGTTCGGTATGATGAAGATGATCCCTATTTAGTCGTTGCTGCGGATAAAGGAACTGCTAGCTTTTCAGATATCGCGAATGGTATTTCTGCCGAATACAATCATTGGTTAAAAGACGCATTTGCATCGGGCGGATCAGCAGGATATGACCATAAGAAAATGGCTATTACCTCAAAGGGGGCTTGGGAGTCTGTAAAACAACACTGTAAAGAAGCCTTAAACCTTAACCCTGAAACCGATACTATTACCGCAGTGGGTATTGGTGACATGTCAGGTGACGTATTTGGTAATGGGCTATTACGATCCAAAACCATTTTGCTTAAGGCCGCCTTTAACCACCAACATATCTTTATTGATCCAACCCCTAATGCAGAGCTTAGCTATCATGAACGTGAACGTCTATTCAAACTTCCACGTTCGACCTGGGCGGATTACAGTACCAGCTCACTTTCTATCGGGGGTATGATTATTGAACGCGCCAGCAAATCAGTTACATTAACCCCAGAAGCTAAAGCCCTGCTTGAGCTAACTCAAGAAACGGTGCGTCCGGCCGATATTATGCAAGCCATTTTAAGGGCTGATGTAGACTTAATGTGGTTAGGTGGTATTGGAACGTACATTAAAGCTGAATCTGAAACGAACGAGGCGGTATCAGATCGTGCCAACGATGCTATACGGATTAACGGCCAAGATGTTCGTGCCAAAATTATTGCAGAAGGCGCAAACCTAGGTTGCACCCAAAAAGGACGCATTGAATACGCTTTAATGCGTAATGGACGTATTAATACAGACTTTATCGATAATTCGGGTGGTGTGGATTGTTCTGATCACGAGGTCAACATTAAGATTTTATTGAATCAATTGGTTGACGCTGGCGAAATGACACTAGATAACCGCAATGCCCTTTTAAAACAAATGACCCCCACGATTGTAATTGACGTAACATCAGAAAACGTTCAACAAAACCTTGCACTATCATATGCTGCCCATGATTCAGCCACCTATCTGACTGAGTATGCTGCAATGACTCAACATCTAAAAACTCATGCGGGGCTTGATCCTGCTATTGAGTTTTTACCCTCGGCCAAAGAGTTCAATGAACGTCAAACATTAAAACAAGGGCTGACACGTCCCGAACTAGCTGTGCTTTTGTCATATACAAAAAACCATCTTAAGGCCGAGCTTTTAAAGACGCCCCTGTTAGATCACCCGTATTTACAATCGTTCCTGATGGACTATTTCCCTCAAGAACTTTCAAAGTACTCAAAGGAAATGAAGTCCCATCCGTTGCGTCATAACATTATTTCAACAAAGGTCACCAGCGAAATTGTGGATCGATTGGGCATTCATTTTGTGCATCGAATCCTTCATCAAACAGGCCGTTCTATGTCGGATGTGTTGAATGTATATATGATCGTAAAAAAGTTCTTTAACCTTAACAACATATGGCATCAATTTGATACCAACCTTAATGTATTGACGTATGAAGATCGAATAGACTTCATTCACTCCATCAGCGAAACGGTTTACAATGCATGTGCATGGCTATTAACCTATGTTGCGAATCCTACCAATGATTTAATTAAGACCTTTGAATCGGTTCTAAATAAAGTACAAACAACCAACTTGATTTGGTCAAGATCGACTGAGTGTGTGATTCCATCTCATAAAGATACAACGTTAAAGCAAAGTATTTATGATCTTCATCAACGGTTAACCAGCTTGCATCTCAGCACATTTAGTAAAACACTGACACAGGAACAGTTGTTGCAGTTTGAATCCACACACTCACAACTGCAGTTTGTATTTGGGTTTGATCAATTGAATCAAATGATCAAGTCTATCGTAAATACAAACTTCTGGGGGCAACTGTATACCTTGGGAACACAGTTGGAACTAGAATATTTACATGGACACTTGACGAACAGCATCTGTGTCTTTATATCAATCCATCGCACGGATATAGATACTATCTTAGAGCCGTATCGCGAAAACATTACTTGGTTATTACATCTGATACAACAAACGATGAGCAGTTCGTTATATGAACCAGCAGCCATCAGTGTGATTATCAGACATTTACATAGCCTAACAAATGCAATTATTAATGGGTTAGAGACATCGCAATGAGTTTAAAAATCAGAGATCTTGAGCTTTCAAGCAACGTCATTTTGGCACCTATGACGGGGGTTACAGACCTTCCCTTTCGCAGTTTAGTCAAACGGCTTGGCGTTGGTATGGTTGTATCTGAAATGATTGCAAGTCAGTCAATGATTCGACAAACCCGACGATCTATGCAAATGCGTCAAGGCAGCCCTGAAGAATATCCTATGGCAGTTCAGCTTGCAGGATGCGATCCTAGTGTCATGGCTGAGGCAGCCAAATTGAATGAAGATTTAGGCGCTCAGATCATTGATATTAACATGGGGTGTCCTGTTAAAAAGATTGCAGAAAAAAGCTATGCGGGCTCTGCTTTGATGAAGGACGAAGCGCATGCTGCAAAAATCATTGAGGCCACTGTTAAAGCTGTAAAAATTCCTGTAACATTAAAGATGCGCACAGGATGGGACGATACAAACCGCAATGCCCCTAACCTTGCAAAAATAGCAGAGAATTTAGGCATTCAAATGATTACGGTTCATGGGCGAACTCGCATGCAGATGTACACAGGAAAATCAGACTGGGCGTTTATTCAAAATGTAAAATCTGCGGTAAAAATACCCGTCATTGGAAATGGTGACGTGGTGACAGAAGAAGACGCTAAAACACTTCTTGAAACGGCAAAGGTTGATGGCGTAATGATTGGACGTGGCGCCTATGGCAGACCTTGGTTCCCAAACCAAGTTCAACACTTTTTGAAGACAGGCGAAAAACTGGCAGATCCTAGGTTAGAGGAAAAGTTTGAAATTATAAAAGGACATATAGCTCATATTATGGAGCATCATGGTGAACACACTGGAATGATGATGTGCAAAAAACATATTGGCTGGTATAGCAAAGGGTTAGCTGATTCATCAAGTTTTCGTTTGGCAGCAATGCAAGCCACTCAGTATGATGAGTTGAAACACCTTGTAGACAGCTTTTTCACAAAATGTATTGAACTATCTGAATTGGATTTACAATAGCTATGAACCAAAAAACGCCAACCCCATTAAGCCTTTCAACACTTATATCTCAACGTTTAGAAGAGTTTTTTGATTCTCATGCTAATTCATTACCTGTAAATTTGTATGATGTTATCCTCCCTCAAGTGGAACACCCGTTAATTGTACAAGCGTTAAAAGCGACAAATGGCAATCAAATTAAGGCTGCTGAAATTTTAGGCATAAATCGCAATACTATTCGTAAAAAAATAAAGCTTTTCAATATTAAGCCATCCGATTATAAATAGATAATGGCGTTTAAATTCATTAATAATCGTAATTTTCAGCGGCTTGAGCGATGGCTTCGTAAAGCTTCGTTTTCAAAAAAGCTTTTATACCTACTTGTAGCTTTAGCCTTGGGCTTTGGTTTTGCAACCTATGTTAGCTTTATTCAAGGCGGGAATTCCGATCGCGTTTTGAATTTAATCATTCTTGACGTTATCATATTAATTTCGCTGGTATTGCTAATCTCAACACGCCTTGTAAAGCTCTTTGTAAAAAGAAAACACGGTGCTGCTGGAGCAAAGTTTCACTCTCGGTTAGTAATGGTCTTCAGCTTTTTGGCCATAACGCCAACTATTGTCATATATTTTATGTCTTCTGCCCTGTTTGAACGGGGGGTTCAAGCTTTATTAGGACATTTTACTCAGGATGTTGTTCAGCATTCCGTTGAGTTTTCAAACCATATTCGTGAAAATTTAACAAAAAACATGGAAAAACTAGCTCAACATATTTCCAGCGAAGTGCATAAAAAAAACGTCAAAGACCAAAATCAATATGATAAAACTCAGAAATGGTTGACTAACATTCACGAACAATATGGACTTGAAAGTCTGTTCGTTTTAGACAAGCAGAAGAATATCTTATATTCAATTTCGAATATAACTTTTCAAAAGATTAACTCCTCTGATTCTTCGATTTGGGAAAAGTTAGAGAGTGGTCTGTTTGTGATATACTTTTCTCAAGATAGCACCTCAATTGTTGCAGGGTATCCCCTAAATACAAGTAGAGATCTATTCTTATTTATTTCACAGCCTATTGACACTTACTTACCTAAGCACTTTCAAGATGTAAAGAACTTTGCGCAAAAATACCAAGATATTGAACAAAATCGCTGGCAAATTCGCTTTATGTTCATGGCCATCTATGGGCTGTTTGCCTTATTAGGATTACTTATTGCGATTGGAGTCGCCATTTTATTCGCAGATCATATATCGCAGCCTATCGCTCAACTGGTGTCGTCAGCAGATAAAATCCGCCAAGGTCATTTAGAAACTCGCATTAAAATCGAACCTAATATGGTTGAGTTTTTGGGACTAGCAAAAGCCTTTAACCTAATGGTAACAGCCATACAGAAACAAAAAAACGAACTTCAAACCGCTAATATTAACATCGAACGTCGTAATAACTTTATTGAAGCAACCCTAAAGGGATTAAGTTCGGGCGTCATTGGCCTAGATGAAACTAACCATATTCAAGTATTGAACGCGGCGGCGGCTGACATTTTAAGATTACCTGTGGATATCCGCGAAACAAAGAAACATATTGCAGAGGTGCTGCCCGATATTCAAGACTTGTTATACGAACAACCAACGTCTAAACTTACGGATGAAGAACTCTCCAGACGATCTCAAAAACTACTTGTTATCGAAAGAGATAGGCATCTTTATTATCTAAGCATTCGGATCTCATCACTTAATGCTTCAAATGATATTCGAAAGGTCATCACGATGGATGATGTTACTGAACTTCATATGGCACAAAAGAAAGCCGCGTGGGGTGATGTCGCTCGCAGAGTCGCCCATGAGATCAAAAACCCACTCACACCCATTCAGCTGTCGGCAGAGCGCTTGAAACGCAAACTCACAAAGCTGCTTCCAGACACAGAAAAAGAGGTGTTTACAACGAATATTGAAACAATCATAAGACAAGTTGAAGAAATTGAACGAATTGTGAAAGAGTTCTCTCAATTTTCAAGAATGCCACAACCCACATTACATGAGGATAACGTGGTAACCATTTTAAAACAATCTGTACTACTGCAAAAAAGTGCGTATGAATCTATCCAGTTTGTCGAATCATATTCAACTGACACTGCGTTGATCCTTTGCGACAAGCAACTACTAGGACAAGCCCTTACAAATATCCTTAAAAACGCTGTGGAAGCTTTATCAGAAGTCGCAAGAAGCGCACATTTTAAACCAAAGATTGTTATTTTATTGACGGTTGATAACAAAAATGTCACTATTAAAGTATCGGATAACGGTAAAGGTTTTCCAACGAATATGATGGCAAAACTGATGGACCCCTATGTAACAACCAAAAAAACCGGTACTGGGTTAGGGTTGGCCATAACAAAAAAAATAATTGATGATCATAATGGAATAATAGAATTAAAAAACTTGGATCATCGGGGAGCCGAAATTACAGTGAATCTTCCGCTATTTGCATAATTTTACAGGGTGTGCTATGAAACATGATATCTTAGTTGTTGATGATGAGTTAGATATTCGACGCTTAGTTTCTGAGATTCTAACAGATGAGGGATATAACGTTAATCAAGCAGCAACTGGGGAACAAGTTATTGATATTATTCAATCAAACTGCCCTCCTCACCTTGTGCTTTTAGACGTTTGGCTGAATGATCAAACCTATGATGGATTACAACTATTAGATATGATTTTAAAGCGTTTCCCTGATGTTCCTGTAATTATGATCAGCGGGCACAGCACCATTGAAACTGCTGTATCTGCTTTAAGTAGAGGTGCTGTAGACTTTATTGAAAAGCCTTTTAAGACGGATCGCCTGCTACTTTCCGTAAAACGCAACTTAGAAAATTACAGACTTAAATGCGAAAATGCTACGTTAAAAGAACGTTTATTAACACACGATGAGATCTTT
>CAZMBF010000058.1:0-6326 GCA_964564365.1 uncultured Alphaproteobacteria bacterium | reverse complement strand
CCAAAGTGTGGACGCTCTTAATCAAATCTCGTGCTGCAAAAAAACCAATTAGGTTATCTAAGCTGGTACGATACACAGGATAATACGAATGAGGATAGTCCGATAAAATCTTTGTAATTTCAGCTACGGGTGCAGTGACTTCAATGGCAATAATATCTGCCCTGGGTACGGCAACGTCGCTGGCATCCAGATTATAAACCTCCACCATATGCGATACGATCTCTTTACGTTCGTCAAGCGCTACCGGCTTAAGGTTGTTTAGCGTTGAATTTTCTGCGTCTTTCGCTAAAAAAACACGTGTTATTCGTTGAAATATCGAAGGCCTGTCACCGGAGTGTGAGTTGTTCATAATCCCCTTATACCATAAATTCCGTATCAGATTCATAAGGATTAGAAATGCCGTGTTGATGTAGAATATCAGCCTCAAGCGATTCCATAACCCCTGCATCTCTGTCTGTCTCGTGATCATATCCGATTAGATGTAGTGTACTATGAACAATAAGATGAGCCAAATGGTGTTGCATTAATTTTTGCTGCTGTTCTGCTTCTCGTTGAATTGTTTCGATACTTAATACTATATCCCCTAATAAAACACAAGCGTTCAAATCTTTCAAGCTTAATAAGTCAGTTTCTTGCGGAAATGATAATACATTCGTTGCCTTGTTTTTCCCCCGATAGTCTCGATTTAATTCTTTAATCTCTTCATCGTTCGTCAGAACAATACTTATCTCTACCTGTCGTGGGACGGTGTTAACAATGCGATCAAAGTTCAACGTGGATTCAATGTGCGTTTGAATAAACCGATCTAAGGATTCATCTATTACCTTTTTCCATCGGCTATCTTCTAATGATACCTGCAGCTCTGCTCTAACACGCTCCATCTAATTCAACCCCTTACGGCGCTGAACTTCTTTGTCATAGGCCTTCACAATCTTTGTCACCAATGGATGTCGCACCACATCTTCGCTGCTAAACTCTGCGATACCCACGCCTTCAATGCCACTTAATATCTGCGTTGCCTCAACCAATCCTGAGCGAGCTCCCGCAGGTAAGTCAATCTGGCTCATATCGCCAGCCACCACCATACAGCTACCTTGACCAATACGTGTCAGCAACATTTTCATTTGAACCGATGTTGTATTTTGAGCTTCGTCCACAATAATAAAGGCCTTACCCAATGTTCTGCCTCGCATAAAGGCCAGTGGCGCAATTTCAATCTCACCCGTTTCCATTTTCTTGGCAATCTCTTCAGGATTCAAAAAGTCATTTAATGCGTCATAAATAGGTCGCAAATATGGGTCAACCTTTTCGCGCATATCTCCCGGCAAAAAACCCAGTTTTTCTCCAGCCTCAACAGCAGGACGTGACAATATTAAGCGCTGCACCTCACCTTCTAACAATTTAGAAACAGCCAATGCCACCGCCAAATAGGTCTTGCCCGTTCCTGCTGGCCCAATACCAAAGGTCAAATCATTCTGCAGGATTTTCTCAATATACTTTTGTTGGTTGATGGTCCGCGGTTTCAAAACTTTTTTGCGAGTCTTTATTTGTAACGGCTCAATGTCTCCAGTAAATGGAGTGTGATGATCTTCTTCATGACGGTCTAAACTACCCAACGCGCCATGCACGTCATCGGCTGTAATCTTAAACCCTTTCTTGGCCAAGTCATACAAGTGAATAATCACTTTTTCTGCCGCGGCGACTTTATCCTTTGCCCCTGAAAGAAAAATTGTATTCCCTCGCTCTGATATCGATACATTCAGCTTATGTTCAATGATTCTAAGAAAAATGTCTTGGCTGCCATACACAAGCCCTAACAAGCGATTATCTTCTAACTCAAAACTTAAGGTCTCTTCAAACTCTGCCAATATACTGATCCTTTATCGTTTTTATTATTATTAATGTATATATTCCTCTGTTACGATCTTTCCTGCAAGACTATTCTGACTGCCGCCTTCAATATCCACCGTCACAATTTGACCCAACAAACGCTCATGTGCGTCTAAGTGCACCGATTGCAAGAAGGGTGACTTTCCAATTAACTGTCCCTCATGTCGGCCTTTCTTTTCAAGCAATACAGTCATTCGTTGTCCTGCCATGCTCATATTAAACGCCAATTGTTGTTCGCGCAACAGATCTTGCAACATCTGTAACCTACTATCTTTTATATCCTCATTTACTTGATATTCTATTAACGCAGCAGGAGTGCCTGGTCGCATGCTATATTTAAATGAATAGGCCTGTGCATACCTAATGTCTCTAACTAATTGCAGAGTATCTTCAAAGTCTTTATCTGTTTCTCCAGGGAATCCTACAATAAAGTCTGATGACATCGCGATATCTGGTCTTATTTCACGCAGCTTTTCGATAATACGACGGTAATCATCCGCAGTGTGCTTGCGATTCATCGCCTTTAAAATAGCATCCGATCCCGCCTGCACAGGTAAGTGTAAATAGGGCATCAAATGTGGAATTTCCCGATGCGCAGCATACAGCTCGTCATGCATATCCTTAGGGTGAGATGTCGTATACCGAATGCGCGCTAACCCCTCGATTTCTGCGATTTCAAACAACAACCGCCCCATCGACCATTCTTTTCCATCCAAACCAACCCCATGATAGGCCGTTACGTTCTGTCCCAACAACGTAATTTCCTTAACACCTAGCGATACCAGGTGTTTCGCTTCCTTAATCACTGCCTCAACGGGTCGTGAGTACTCAGCCCCCCGAGTATACGGAACCACACAGAACGTACAAAACTTATCACACCCCTCTTGAATTGAAAGGAAAGCTGATCCTGTATGATCAGGGTTAGGTTGTGGCAGCAAATCAAACTTTGATTCCACAGGAAAATCAACATCCAAAACTGCAGGCTTTCCATTCGCAGCCAAGGTGCGGTATGCCTGCGCAATCATCTCGGGTAATTTGTGATACGATTGAGGTCCAAACACCATATCAACGGCCGGAGCCCTCCGTGTAATCTCTTCACCTTCTGCCTGCGCTACACAGCCTGCAACCGCTAATATCGTATAGTCTCCGCTTGCAATACGCGCATGCTTATAAGGTTCTAACCGACCTATGTCCGAATACAGTTTGTGCTCTGCCTTTTCCCGAATATGACAGGTATTTAAAATGATCATGTCTGCATCATCAGGCGTATCCGACAGGGTGTAACCCAAAGGTTTTAAAAGATCAATCATGCGGTCAGAATCATACATATTCATCTGACATCCATAGGTTTTCACAAACAGTTTTTTCGTTGCAGACATTTGGTTTCTCTTATAAACATAGATATGCTCATTGATAATGCAATTGCACGCGGAAATCAAGTTCAACATACAAGACAAGAAGATAGAAGATGATCAAGGGGGGGCTGACTTTGAAGCGGCCTGTGCTGATTTAAACATCCCCCCAAGAGGAATTTTATGCTAACCTCTACCCCTATGCAGTACATTATCTCATCCCATCAAGAGGCTGCCTAATCTGTCTCATATGTATTGAACTTGCACACATACAAATTTAAACTTGTCATTCAAATCAAAAAAAATTATTGTACATCCAAGGTGTTGTAGTATTTGAGAGTGTATAATAAATGACAATCATTGGTGGTATTGATATTGATACTATAGCAGAAGGCGCTATCCAAAAAGTTCACTTGAATGAAAATCTGCTAATTTCTCCTTTCGATGTAATTGACTTGATTCATCAGCTTAAAGAGTTTGAATTAGGACGTGCTATGCTTACCACTGGCGTTCTAACATCTTCTTGGGTGGATTATATATGCCATAACGCAACATCGCCAACAGGCCACCCTTTAGAAAATTGGTTTTTATCAAAGGCGCCACGAATTAAAGCCGCCCGAGAACGCTATTATATTACGCGAGATGTTTTACAAAAAAGACTTAGGTCCAACATGGTTTTTTGTGTAATGCCGTGTGGGGTTATCTCTAAAGTGGCAGAATTAGATTACTCTAAAATCAAGAACATTAAAATTATTGGATACGATAACGACATCCATGGGTTGGTCAAAGCAGAACTTCAGATGCAACCATTGGTGAATCAAGGAAAAGTTAACCTTTTGCTGTTAAAAAAGAATATATGGCTGCTAGATGACCGAAATCAACATGATTTGATTATCAGTAACAGATTATCGGTGTTAGAGTCTGATTCGCAAAAGGTATTTGAGTTATTTGAAAAGTATTATGGGGCATTAAGGCGTAAAGGATTGCTTGTTTCAAGCTTTTTTACGCCGTCACCATTACATAATTTGCACACTTCGCCTTGGAGGGATGTTGATGCAAATGACATGCTAATCGAACACAGTATTTTTGTAGATATTATGGACTTTCGGCCTGCTGCTCGCTCTGAGAGCAAGATGGTACACTTATTACATAAGGCAGGGTTTGAAATTGTTGACATACTTTACGATACACAAAAAGTCTATCCAACGATCATCGCGCGAAAGGCGTAATCTTTATTTTTCTTCTATATTAATTTCATCTTTTTTAACTATAAGCTCTGTGTGGGCAGATGCAATTCCACCAGAACATATAGCAAGCTTTACTCCCAGAATATGGACTAAACCAGGGGGATTTACCGAGGAAGAAAAAGCTAAATTGGCATTGGAAGTTATTCAAAATGCGATTATAGCAGGCAAAAATAGTTCTTCCTCTGGGGGAGCAAATGCAGAGACTGGTGTCAGTAGCGTGGTGTCTTCAACTCAGAAACCGTCCCTAATTGTTGATCAACCCAAGAATGATTCTGAGGCAGTAGTTACGCCACAAACGCGTAACGATGCAATAAATGTTCAGCAAACAACAGTTGCGGCGCTTAAAGAGATTGAACCTGCTCCTACGACGCTTGCTTATCAAAAGAGATATCGAGATCTTCAAACACAGTGGAGGGCGGAAATAGCGGGTAAATCAATGTCTGGTGGATATGCTCTCTTCTTCCAACAAGATGATTTTCTAAATGCTGATTCTAGTCAAGAGACTCAAATTAGAAAAACGACGGATGATCCGTATGGGACTTCACAAAAAGTCTTTGATGATGGCGCAGATGGTAGTCCGGAAGCCCTAAGCTCTGGTAATCTTACAACCAATGCGATGCAGGCGTTGATGTTAAGATTCTTGAGCGATAATCCCCCTCTGGATATTGCAATAGATAGCATCGCTGTTGCCTCAGCTGTTATTGACTCCCCAGCAGGTAGTACAATCAAAGTAGATGATGCGCTTATAAAATCTGTTGTATTGACGCCTGCATTAGATGCCCTTAAAAAAGGTAAAACCATATATGCAAGCTTAATGAGACTAGAGAGTGAAGGCAAAGGGCAATATGTTGTCGTTGTTTTGGATAAGCACGGGCATGTGTGTATTATTGACCCAGCTGTTAAAGAAAAAGCATACAAAGACAAACTATTGACGGCAGTTATTAAATCTTTAAATACCGCGAGAACAGCGCAAGATTTGACATTTACACCTATCAAATCAGACATTCATATAGCTGAACAAAACGTAGTGAATACAGGCATAGCAGGGCCAGATACGGATAATAGCAACTCTGGAATCTATGCGTTTACATACTGGGCTGGCTTGATAGCAAACGATAATTTAGATGCGTATAAAAGTATCAACGGAGCTGTTACCGAAAAAACAAGCGCATTGGTTGGTTACGAATTGATTAACATGGCCGCCGTGTATTCCAAAAAGGTAGTAAAAACACCTGGAAAAAGAGGGGGGCCTGATTACGAAGAAAACATTCGGGAATGGTTGAGAGGTCAATTAAAGTTAAACTAATGGGAGTGTTCAAGTTATTAGATCATAGGCTCGATTTAAAAGCACTTCATTTGCTAAATGCATATCATTTTAATCCGTTTGCATCTGTTGATAGGGTTCCCCTTTCAATGGCAAAACAGGCATACGAAAGATTTATGAGACTTCAAGCCAGTTTCATGCCGATACTATATGACATCGAAGACGAACAGATTCCTATTGGACATCACAAGTCTATCAAAATTCGCATATCCCTTTCATCACTATTTTACTCTTGCATTTATCGCTGGTCCATATACGTCAAAAGAACCCCATCTTACCGGGATTGATAGATTGTGTCATATATGAATATAGATACACAACGAAGGGGTTAGAATGAGAACAACAGAAACAGAGCGGCGAGCATATGTTAAGGAATTTGAGCGTAGCGGGTTAAGGTTGATAGACTTTTGCAAGGAGCGTGGGTTAAATCCAAAAACCGTTTATACGTGGCGGAAACGGGAACTGCACCCCTAAGTTAGGACCACTAAGAGACTAAACTAAGAGAGTCGTTCG
>CAZMBF010000057.1:0-6353 GCA_964564365.1 uncultured Alphaproteobacteria bacterium | reverse complement strand
GCGTGCTCAATATGCGTTCTGGGCAGGAAAAGCCGCTGATGCAGCTAACAAACCAAAGGTCGCAAGGCATTGGTTTGAAATAGCGCTGCAGTTTCCGCACACCTTTTATGGACAATCATCAGCGAAGCGATTGGATGCGGATATCCACATTAAAACCCCACAAATACATTCAGATGAGGTAAGGCATTTCGCGGCGAAAGATATTGTTCAGGCGATACAGTTTTTAGAAGCTGCGCAAGAGCATGTTGTAAAAAACGTACTATTAGATGCGTTGCCCGAAAGCCTTAAAACGGGTGCGGATTATGCATTGGGGTTCTATTTAACGCAGCAGTATTCAACGCCTTATTATACAATTCATTATTATGAAAAAGTAAATAAAGTGTTTAACTTCAGTACGCCAGATGTGTTTTTGCGCATTGATTTTGAGCCCCAGCACTTTGCTGACATCCACTTTATTCATGCTATGGCATTTAATGAAAGTCGCTTTCATCCCATGATTAAAAGCGATATGGGGGCCTTAGGTTTGATGCAAATTACCCCATTAACGGGGCGACATTTAGCCTCAAAAGGTCATTATTTTGATGAAGCACTCTTGTACAAAGATCCTGCATATAATTTAAAAATGGGGTCCATATATCTGAACGAGTTGTTTCATCGGTTTTACGAGTCGTATGCGTTGTTGGCCGCCGCTTATAATGCTGGGCCAACATATATGTCTCAGTGGACAAAACGCACAGGGCGACCTAAAGACGATTGGGACTACGAGTGGATCGAGCACCTAGCCTTTAAAGAAACGCGTGATTATGTAAAGAGATTGTTGGGAATGCGGGGGCTGTATGAACGATACTCTTCTGATATGGCCGTATATACCCCTCATGAACTGTTGCAGGCTTACATGAATGGATGTTTATAGCAACGGAGACTTTGATGATGCGCACAATTGCGATGCGTTTTACTTTACCCCTGTATCTGAGGCTTCTAACCAGTGGGTTTGCGGCAGAATATAAGGATGCCTCCTCAAGGTCGACGTATGAATATTGTTTTTTCGCCTCGCAAGATTAAATCACCCCCGAACCTGTGTATAACCTGTGTATAAAATTAGAGTAATCCGCCAATCCCCCAAATTACCCACCTCTCCCCGAATTTACCCCCTTTTTATCCACATCTCTGCAAAAGTTATCCACAGATGTGGGTGTTTTTTTTAAAAGCCCGATTTTAATGGGTTTTTCACACTGTTTTGAAGAGATCTCCCTGTGAATAATTTTGTGGCAGAATTATGTATTAAAAGTTATTCACGCAATTCATATACACAACAACTATCCACTATTCTTTATATATTTATTAAAGATTATAGTGGGTATGTGAACTAACGACAAAATCACGCTTTTTTTTAGAAATATAAAAATATTAATAAAATTTGATTGACAGAAACCGTGATCCTGGTTTACCTATTAGTCGAGGTCAACCTCGATAGTTAGCGTAACATAGATAAATCTAACGAGCGCTCACCAAGTTTAAATCTTAACGACATATCAAAACATCAACTTAAAGTATTAAGGACTATGCATTTACAAGAACTAAAACAAAAAAGTCCAACCGATCTGTTGAAAATCGCAGAAGGGTTGGAAGTCGATAATGCAAGCGCACTTCGCAAGCAGGACATGATCTTCGCCATTTTGAAAAAAACAGCAGAAAAAGATATCGCAATTTTCGGAGAAGGGGTTGTTGAAATCTTACAAGATGGTTTTGGATTTTTAAGATCTCCCCAATCAAACTATCTACCGGGACCTGATGATATTTACGTCTCGCCCAGCCAAATACGCAAGATGGCGCTTCGCACAGGTGATACTGTGGGTGGAGAGATTAGGGCTCCCAAAGAGGGAGAGCGTTACTTCGCGTTAGTCAAGGTGAATACTATCAACAGACAAACGCCTGAACACGCAAAGCATAGAATTAACTTTGATAACCTTACGCCGTTGTATCCGAACCAGCATCTTAATCTTGAGGTTGACGTTGTTAACAAAAACACAAACAAGACTGAAAAAGACCTAACAACGCGAATCATCGACCTGGTGTGTCCTTTAGGTAAAGGGCAGCGTGCGTTAATCGTTGCGCCGCCACGTACAGGTAAAACGGTGATGTTACAAAATATCGCAAACGCGATCACAACCAACCATCCAGAAGTCGAGTTGATTGTCCTGTTAATTGATGAACGTCCCGAAGAAGTCACCGACATGGCTCGCTCTGTAAAGGGTGAGGTTGTAAGCTCTACGTTTGATGAGCCAGCAGCACGTCACGTTCAAGTTGCAGAAATGGTGATTGAAAAGGCAAAGCGACTTGTAGAGCACAAGAAAGACGTCGTAATTCTGTTAGACTCTGTGACGCGTTTAGCGCGCGCTTATAACACGGTTGTGCCATCCTCAGGTAAAATCTTAACAGGCGGTGTGGATGCAAACGCATTACAACGACCAAAGCGATTCTTTGGTGCTGCACGCAATATCGAAGAAGGCGGATCATTAACAATCATCGCAACCGCTTTGATTGATACCGGTTCACGCATGGACGAAGTTATCTTTGAAGAATTCAAAGGTACAGGTAACAGCGAAATCGTTCTGGATCGTCGCGTTAGCGATAAGCGCATTTTCCCATCCATCGATATTACAAAATCAGGTACTCGTAAAGAGGAAGAGCTGGTGGATCGTGCAACTCTGCAAAAGATGTGGGTGTTGCGTCGCGTTCTTATGCCGATGGGCACCGTGGAAGCAATGGAATTTTTGGTCGACAAGCTAAAGTATTCAAAAGACAACATGGAATTCTTTACATCGATGAATCAATAAAGGAAAAAACATGGCGAATGTTGTTATAGACAAAGAGACTGTAAAAAAAATTGGTCAATTGGCGCGCATTAAGATCGAAGAGCATGAATCAGAAAAGTATGCAAACGATATTACCGCCGTTTTAAACTGGTTTGAAATGTTGGACGAGGTGGACGTGTCATCAACGCCACCGGCCAACAGCCGAAATCAACAAGCCACACCTTTACGACAAGATGTCGTTACAGATGGTGGGCAGGTCGATGCGGTAATCGTAAATGCGACAGATGCCAAGTTTAATATGTTTTCTGTACCTAAAGTTGTTGAATAAGGTTTGTATATCATGTCAAAGAAACTAACAACGCTATCACTTTCAGAGGCGCGTGATGGCTTAAACAATAAGGACTTTACCTCTGTTGAGCTTACTCAGGCGTTCTTAGATCGCATACCATCACTTAAAGATTTAAATGCCTATGTTGCGGTAACTGGCGACATCGCTATTTCTCAGGCAAAAGCCTCTGACGAGCGCAGAGCAAACGGGCAATCCGGCGCGATGGACGGTTTGCCGATCGCGATCAAAGACTTGTACTGCACAAAAGGTGTACGCACTACAGCGTCTTCTAAAATTCTAAGCAACTTTATTCCTCAATATGAATCTACCGTTACGGCTAATTTATGGCGTGATGGTGCCGTGATGTTGGGTAAAGTCAATTTGGATGAATTTGCAATGGGATCTGCCAACCTATACAGTTGTTTTGGCCCAGCCTTAAGCCCTTGGAAAAAGGATGGTAAGCATCTTGTTCCTGGTGGATCATCGGGTGGTTCTGCTGCTGCCGTGGCAGCTCAAGGAGCGCTTGCGGCAACGGCATCCGACACCGGCGGATCGATTCGTCAGCCAGCCTCATTTTGTGGATTAACTGGAATTAAACCAACCTATGGCCGATGCTCTCGCTTTGGAATGGTGGCGTTTGCGTCATCGTTAGATCAGGCGGGGCCGATTACTAGAACCGTGCGCGACTCAGCCATCATGCTGGGCAGTATGGCTGGATATGATGAAAAAGACTCCACCTCTGTTAACACCCCGGTTCCAGATTATGAATCGTTTTTGGGCAAAAGCATCAAAGGCATGCGCATTGGTATACCTAAAGAATACCGCATGGATGGAATGAACCAAGATATTTTGGATTCATGGAACCGTGGATCCAAAATCCTAAAAGATGCCGGGGCAGAGATTGTCGAAATCTCGTTACCCTACACAAAATACGCGCTGCCAGTGTATTACATCATGGCTCCGGCAGAGGCATCTTCAAACCTGGCGCGATACGATGGTGTGCGCTATGGTTTGCGTACAGAATCTGCAGATTCAATCTCTGACTTTTATGAAAAGAACAGAGGCTACCACATTGGCCCCGAGGTTAAAAAGCGTATCTTGATCGGAACGTACGTTTTGTCGTCATCACAGTACGATGCCTATTACATGAAGGCTCAACGCCTGCGCACAAAGGTTATGGAAGACTTTGAGCAAGCCTTTAATCAGGTTGACGTTATTTTAACACCCACAACGCCTATTCCTCCGTTTATTGCGGGTGAAGAGCCAAAAGATCAGTTAACCATGTATTTGAACGACATCCTGACCGTGTCAACCAACATTGCGGGGCTTCCTGGTATGTCTGTTCCAATCGGGTTGGATCGCGATGGACTTCCCCTTGGGTTGCAATTGATTGGCCCTGCGTTTGAAGAGGGGCGATTATTCCAAGTGGGGCAAGTGTTAGAAGAGGCGGCAAAGTTCCCCTTCTTGATGGCAGAATAGGTGATATGATGGAAAATAAAAATTTATACAAAGGACAAACCGGCCTGTGGGAAATTGTGATTGGAATGGAAATTCACGCACAAACGGTGTCTAAGTCCAAGTTGTTCTCAGGTGCATCCACAGAGTTTGGTGCCGATCCAAATACACAAGTTTCGTTTATTGATGGCGGCTTTCCTGGACTGCTTCCTGTGTTAAATGCAGAATGTGTCAATCAGGCGATTCGCACTGGATTGGGGATGAACTGCTCGATCAACACGTTTTCAGCGTTTGATCGCAAAAACTATTTTTATCCAGACCTTCCCAATGGTTATCAGATTTCCCAGTTTTACCATCCAATCGTTGGCTCTGGAAAGGTGATTGTAGAGCTTGAAAACGGTGAAACCAAAGAAATTGGAATCCACCATCTGCACCTTGAACAAGATGCGGGTAAAAGCTTTCACGATCTTGACCCTGATAAAACCTATATCGATTTAAACCGCGCGGGCGTGTGTTTAATGGAAATCGTTACAGACCCAGATATGCGCAGTGTCGAAGAGGCGTTGGCGTTCATTAAAAAGCTGCGCACCATCCTAAGATACCTTGGGACATGTGATGGAAATATGGAGCAAGGAAACTTGCGCGCAGACGTCAATATTTCCGTTCGCAAACCGGGCGAGGGGTATCGTACACGTGTGGAAGTTAAAAACGTAAACTCATTCCGATTTATTGGACAAGCAATCGAATACGAGGTTCAACGCCAAATCGAAGTCTATGAATCCGGCGGAGACATCATTCAAGAAACGCGATTGTTTGATCCTAACAAAGGTGAAACACGATCAATGCGCTCCAAAGAAGAGGCTAAAGATTATCGCTATTTCCCAGATCCAGACTTGTTACCCGTGACTGTAACGCAGGAGCAGATTGAGGGTTTGCGCAAGGCATTGCCAGAGCTTCCGGATGCCAAAAAGGCAAGACTAATTCAGGCGTATAAGCTTACCCCCTATGACGCAACGGTGTTAGTGGGCGAAAAAGAAAATGCAGACTATTACGAGGCCGCGGTCGCTAAGCTCGCCATGACAGACGAGGCGCCAAAGATTTTGGCCAACTGGATGACGGTTGAGCTGTTTGGGTTATTGAATAAGTACAGCTTGTCAATCTCGGAATCAAAGGTGTCCTCATCCCAATTGGCAGAGTTGGTAAACCTGATAACCTCCGATGTTATTTCTGGAAAAATCGCTAAAACTGTTTTCGCAGACATGTGGGAGACAGGTAAGGCACCCGCAGCCATTGTAGATGAAAAAGGCTTGCGCCAGGTTGTCGATGCCGGAGCCATCGAGGCTATCATCAAATCAGTTCTGGATGCCAACCCAGGCCATGTTGCTGAATATCGTTCGGGCAAAGATAAACTATTCAGTTTCTTTGTTGGGCAGGTAATGAAATCCATGGAAGGTAAGGGAAACCCAGGAATGATCAACAGTGCTCTAAAGAAGCTTTTAGATCAACAGAGTAAGCGCTAAAGCAAAGCCCCCCATTCCGGGGGCTTTTTTGTGATTACGCCAAGACGTCTACTTAGATGAACGCCTTTTTCAATACACCTCCTGCGGTGTTCTTTCGTAATCTTTGTGCCATAGATACTTTTGTATTTAGGTAAAGTGGGTGCGCTTATTTAGTGAAAATTGAGGAAATTTAGACCCAGTGAGTCGCGTGAGGGGCCCACCTGCAACCCCGGAATGCTTGGATGCCCACCCCGC
>CAZMBF010000056.1:0-6363 GCA_964564365.1 uncultured Alphaproteobacteria bacterium | reverse complement strand
GGGTGAGCATCAACACCGAAAAGCAAGAAGGCTACCCACGTTAATGGATAGCCTTTTCGCAATTCTAATTAATTCACATCAGATGAATTTTGATTTGTCAAGGAAAAATGCAAGGATGGTGTAAGCGACTTACGGCAGCTGGTTAGTTTGATCTTTAGCTTTAATCATGGGGGTGAACGTATCGTAAGGTTCTAAGGTTACTTGATACCAAAGTTTTTGGTGCTGGTATTCACATTGCACAGAACTTTCTGTGACTTTGATAATTTTTAACCAAGACGGAGATTTTGTTGGCGTGATTCGTTTGTGGTTGATCCAAATCACCCAATCCTTGTCTGAAACAAATAGAATGCCATTCAGCGTAAGGCCTTCAGTTTCTGCAGGGGCGTTATATTCTGGGTGCATGATAGAAAATGATTTTCCAGTTACACTTATCCACCCACACAACATTAATACACACACGATTTTCATGGTTTTAGACTCAGTTGATCGTAAATAAACCGACCTTTAACAATAGGTGATGTTTCGAATAATTGTTCAATTTCAAACTCTCTTAGCCGGCTTAGACCAAATGTGTTGGAATTTGAAAAGATATATTCCATCATATCAAATATCTCGTAATCATAGGATGATTTAAACTCTACCGCAAATGATCCCAAACTATAGACTGGATCCATAGCTAAGGTTTTGCTGGTAATGCTGATCTGAGGCTTGATTTTTTGCAAAAAACAATACGCAACTTGCGATGCGCATTGAGTCGGCGACAATTGCTGGTGATAGGCCCCTACTGCATGCATGGAAGCTTCGAATTTTGGAACTTGCTGTTGTTGGCGCTTTACCTCTAAACGATGAAGTAATTCACTCGTTTGAGATGACACAACATGTAATGAAGCCTTTAGGTGCTCTTGTTTGTAAGTGTACAAAAGATACGTGGTTGTTAGTACTATAATACTTAAGATCAAATATAAAAGAGAATGCCTAAACCTGCGATCCAAGACTAGATTTTTCACAAAAGCGAATCCATGATTAAGGTGTAAGTCGTTGAAGTTCATGGATCATGCCTGTCATATTAATTTGTACGGTGTGTTTCAATTGGGTTGTATCGTTTTTGTGTTCCATTGAAACGGTGGGATTTTGAACGATATTGACCTGTAGTTTATCCCCAAAAAGTTGATGTAACTCTGCCGTTAATAACTGTAGACTTTTAGAACTTTTTGAAGGAACTAATCGCAAATGTACCGAAAACTCATCTGTTGTAGATGGAGATAACTTAGAGATTGAAGGTGCAATTCGAACATAAATAACCTGCCCATAATTGGGGAGTAGGGTGGAAATTCGTTCTAAAAAATACATGATCGGAAACGTATGCGCATTAAACGTTTCGACGACCTGACGTTTTTGTGTATAGAGCTTTGAGTTTGCATCTTGCTGTTCTGGCAGTGGGTAGTCGATTAATAGCGTCTTTTGGCGATTCAAAAGATCATCAAGGGTTGTTTGATCGGCAGTGATGTCAATGAAACTTGGAAGCGTGCCAGTAAGAAAAAACCCGCTTACCAGTATCATTACTTTGGAGATATATCTTAAGCTATTTGTGAAACGAAAATATTTCCTGGGTGATAATCCAGAGAAAACAATATGAGGATAGCCTTTAGGGGGTAGGTGTTCTAGCGCATAGGTTTCAAATGAATCAGTTGTTTTGCCCAGGGATGATATTAGCCGAGTTGTATCTAAAACCTCTAGGGTTATCTGATGTTTAGTTCTAACAAATTCAACCCAGTCAGCTGTGTCGGATGTATTTGTGATTCTAGAAATCGTGGGGGTGCCTTCTAAATACAGAATTTGAAGGAACTGATCTGCCATAGGGATTAATACAACTCCGCTCTGTTTTATAGTGTGACCTTTCAATAAAATGGTGTTGATGAACCACAATGTGGGAACGATGGACTGAATAAGATACTTTTGATCGCCTAATTGCTGAATGAAAGTATGTTCAGTGTCGGACAGCATTCCTTTGATAAAAATGAGTGAGTGCTGTTCTTTCCAGGTTGCATACCATTCAGAATTTGATTCTTTAGCAAGTCGTTGAATAAGTTGGTGTTGATGCCACGGATTCATGCCTTTCGTGTTGAATGATTTAATGATGAGGTTGGGGGTGTTTAGCATTAACCTTACAGGAAGATGATAAAAGGGGGCTAATGTAGTAAAGATTTTGTCTGTGTTTGCAATGCGAGCATTTGAAAAAAGTAATTCATGGGTTCCTGGGCCCACGTGGACGGCAGTTATTAAGTTGTTGCATATCAAAAGATGAATAAATTCTTGTTTCATAGCGGCTAGTTTTTATTATGTGTAGCATGGATATCAAAGAAATTCTATTAGAATTTTTGGTTGCGATCCTATGCATTAGGTGTATAAGATATATGCAAAAAGGATAAGAAAAAGAAAGGCCTTCACGATGATAGCAACGGTTCTTGATGAAAAGATTCTTGATATTCCACCTGATTATGATCATCAACACGATACAGAGTTTATGGGTGCGGCAATGCAGGAGTATTTTCGCCAGAAATTATTGGATTGGCGTAAAGAGTTAACTCAGGAGTACACGCAGGCAGTTTTAACATTACAAGCACAGACGCTGAATGAACCTGATCCGCATGATCGAGCCGCTACAGAAGTAGATATGCGTATGACGATGCGTGCTATGGATCGTGAGCGTAAGTTGATTAACAAAATTGATGAAGCTCTGCTTAGAATTAAAAATGGGACCTATGGATACTGCGAACAAACCGATGATCCGATCGAAGTTGCTAGACTGGAGGCCAGACCCGTTGCAACCTTATGCTTTAAAGCTCAAGAAGCCTTAGAGCGTATTGAAAAAGTTCATCGAGATTAAGAGTTCTTTCTGTGTAGAATGTGATGGCGGTGCAGGTTCGCCCTTGCTTGCCACAATAGTGGCATTGTAAGGCGAGGGGCGCCGTAGACGTTCGTATTTTAAAAGCGTTGTTCGAAAAGTTCATCATGACCGATGGGGTCTTGGTGAACGATCATCTCCGAATGTGGGAAGATGGCTTCGACCGAGTTTTTGATTTCATGGGCAATGAGGTGAGCTTCGATCAGCGTAAGTTGGGGGTCCATTTCGATATGGGCTTCGATAAAAATACGTTTTCCCGAACTTCGAGTTCTAAAGTTATGAAACCCACGTATTTTTGGATGTTGATTGATGATGTTCAGAATTTGCAGTTGGTCATGAGTGTCAATCTCTTTATCTAGTAAAATCGCAAGGCTTTCACCTATAATTTCTCGGGTTGACCACAGCATATAAGCGCTGATACAAAGACACATGATCGAATCAATGTAAGGGAAATAAGCCGACAGTAACAGCGAGATTAAAACGACGATATTAACTGCGAGGTCTGCTTTGTAATGCAATGCATCGGCTTTAATTGCCAATGATTGCGTGCGATTAATTGTGTAACGTTGAAGGAGTGTTAAGGCTATGGTTAAGATAATAGATACCAGCATAACGCCGATACCCACCTCTGGTTGAGTGATTGAGGATTGAGGGTGAAAGAATCGTGGGAGGGCTTCACTGACTAAGAACAGCAAAGATACAATGATCAACATAGATTGAATTAATGCGGATACAGCCTCAAGCTTTCCATATCCAAATTGATATTTTGTGTCAGCGGGTTTTGCAGCAATCGTAATGGCTATGAGGTTGCCAATAGACGCTAGCATATCAATAGACGAGTCAAATAAGCTGCTGATGATGCTGAGTGAGTGCGTGGAATAGGCAGCATAGAGTTTTAAAATGGTTAATGCTAAGGCAATTGCAATTGAGGATTTAGACGTAAATCGTGCTAACTGATCATTTGTCATTCGTATATCCTTTCCATGATAAATACAGTGTTGCTGTAACAATCACCACGATGCCTATGATTTCTTGTCCGTGGGGAAGTGCATCGCCTAAGCCTAGTCCAATTGGAACAGCAATGACCAGTCGACTATATTCAAATGGCCCTAAAAATGCTGGGGATGAGTGTGTTAAAGCAGTCACATACGCGATCTGAGAGAAGGCGCCTAAAAATCCCATACACATTAACAATGCTATATCATTAATGCTGGGTAATTGCCATATGATAAAGTTCAAATAGGTGGGGCTGTGGCTTAATACCCAAATGATAAATACCCATATGGAAGAGGTGATGATGACACCGATATTCCCAATGATGACAATGGTATTTCGGGAATCAATGGATGTAAGCTTTTTAACATAAATTAAGTTTAAACCTGTGACGATGTTTGCAAAAATGGCTACATAGACTGCATGGTTCATATCGCCATGAGGATTGATGAAGAGCAGAACACCTGCATACCCCACAATAATCGCGATCCATTGCTGCCAGCTTAATTTGTCTTTTAATACAAAAAACGAAAGTACTGCGGTGAATATGGGGCCTGTAAATCCTATTGATGTGGCAATAGGAAAGGGGAGGGTTGCATAGGTAAAGTAAGTGCTCCCCATTGCCATTGACATGTATAATATGCGTATAAAGTGAATGGTATAGTTGCGCGATTTAAAAATAGACATGCCGTCTTTAATGAACAGCGGGCTAAAAAAAACAAAGCCAAAGCAGGCGCGGATTAAGACTTTTAACGCGGTGGGGACATTGGGGTCAATGACCTTGTTTAATGACATGCTGCAGGTGAACGTAATACAGTAAAGTAAAACCCAGCTTATTCCCTTTAATTGAGTGTTCAGTTGTGTACTCCTTGTCTTTATTACAGCTGTATTTCCTTTAGCGTCGCATTCTTTAATTCAAAGAAACGATCCATTTTGCGAAGAGTGGTCTGACGGTGTGTGACCATAATGACCGTTGGAACAGTTTCTATTATTTTATCTAACAGTTGATCAATAGATTTTTTGTCCAATGCGTTAGTTGTTTCATCTAATATGATGATCTGAGGTTTTTTTTCAAGGGCTTTATACAATAAAGCACGTTGATGTTCACCCCCGCTAGACGCTTTTTTCTTAAGTTGAATGCCAAATTCGTGATGGTGAGATTCCAGTTCATTTGCAGAGTGATCTTGTGGGATGTAACACAGTACTTGACCTAAGGATTCTGATTGAATTTGGAAGAGTGAATCTTTCCCGAACGTAACTGTTCCTTGTTTTGGGTTGATAAGTCCTGACAGAATATGACACAGGGTCGATTTTCCTGATCCTGAGGGGCCGAAAATGCCTATTTTTTCACCAGGTGTGATGGTAAAGTTAACGTTGTTCAGGATTTGCTTTTTGTGGTTATACGAGAATGAAACGTTCTGTAAAACAATCGGTTGGGCGGAATGATCATTTAGAACAATGGGTTTGTCTTCGGATGGGAGTTTTAGAATGTCCATGGTTTTATTTAGATCGATAATTCCCCCAAAGAAGCGGGTCATGTTGCGGGTGATCTCTAAAAGTGGGTTATACATCGAGGTAATAAGCCCATAAATCAATACTAGTTGGTCTAGTTTTATTGCGCCACTAGCGTATTCGACAACAATAAAGACAAAGGTAACTCCCGAGCCAATGTAAAAGATAAAGTCTTGCGCCAGATGCAATCCATAAAGGGTAAGGTTATGTTTCTCCCACGCGGAGGCTTCTAGATCAAACAGGTGAGAAAGATGGTGGGATTCTTCTGTTAGATTAAAGCGGGTAGAGGTTGTGGTTTGTAGGCTGTGCCCCATTGCAATGGTCACGTTGTCGGTTAAATGCCAGCCTTTGACTTTTGCGTATGAATAGTAGCGCAGACAAAAGGCAGAGACGACTAATCCAAACATCGCGGTACATACGATGCCAGCGCACACTGCATGGGCTGAAACTAAGGCGATAGATAGACTGATGACTTTTGCACAGCTGGGAAAAATGGAAATAAATGAAACCCTCATGAATTGGCGTATGCTTTGCGATACGCGGGTGGTAGCGCTGATGATTTCTTGTACATTATATTTCTCAAGGTCGTACAACGAGATGCGATGGCTTTTCATAATCGCTTTTAATCGAATGCTCTTAATCGCTTGGTTGGTTACCGTGAAGAATACAATTTCACGAAAGTGGGGGGCTGTTTTTTTTAGAATCCATATAGCAAACAAAAGCCCTGTTAAACATTGGAACCAGTTTGACGTGTATGAGAGAATGTCGGCACTAATTATCTGTTTCCAAATGTATGGAAAGTAAGTTGTTGCCGTTACATCAACAGCAATTAAGCCAATAGTTAAGAGCGTTGCAATCTTAACGCGATTGGAATTCCATAAATAGGGTAGCAACAACTTATAAATGCGGATGATTTTATTGTATTGTTTGTGGGTAGACTATTTTTTTATGAT
>CAZMBF010000055.1:1282-6450 GCA_964564365.1 uncultured Alphaproteobacteria bacterium | reverse complement strand
CGTTTCCTTAATCTTTACCTTATTTAAGGGGGATCAAAAAAAAATCAAGGGCAGCTGTTGATATTTCTTGCAGAGAATCTTAAAAATTGCCAAAATCTAAAAAAAGATTAACAAATGTTAAAAAAAATCAAATGCCTTTTCGGCGGAGCCATAGGGGCCTCGCTTATAATTTCTGGAACTTCGCTGGGCCTTTTATTTTGGTCGGAAGCCTCTGCTGTTTTTGGCCTTATTTTTTTGATCGTTACCACCGGCTTAATTTGTGTTTTGGTTACAATATTTTTTGAATATAGGCTTTTGCTGGAAAAGTGTGCGCTGCTTGTTGATAGCGCCAACGCAATACCCCAGGGTTTATTCATTATCAATGAACACAATAAGATTATTTTTAAAAACAAGCTTTATACTGCGGAGTTTCATGAAAACCTAGTAAACAACAATATCTCCAAAATATTTTTAGAAATTACCCGTCGTGCACGCACGGGAAATGCTGCGCAAGAGGTGGTCAGCATTAAAGATGCGCAGGGGCACAAATTGTCTTATCGATTAAGTGCTGCGGCAATTAACCCTCAAGAGGGAAGCGTTGTGTTCTCGATCGGGGATGTTTCAGGAATATTAAGAAAGGTAAATCAAGAAGAAGACATGCGCGGATTTTTAGATAAAGCTCCAATCGGGGTCTTTTCTATTAATTCGAATGGAGACTTTGTATATATCAACCATGTGGCGGCAGAATGGTTTTCCAGACCTTCGGCAAAAAAGAAAAACTTATTCAGGGTTTTAGATGTTGCAGATGATCGCAAAGCCTTTTTTCCAGATAAAGATGCGATTAATTTGCAGAGAACCTACGAACACTATTTTGCAGTTAACAAGCAGTTTTACCGTGTTTTTCAGCGGTTTATTAAGGTTGGGGAAGATTTCGTTACGTGTTCTATTGTGTTTAAAAGTAAGCGCAATCGTCAGTCAATTAATTTAGAAGGACAGAATTTTAAAAGCGTCTTTGATGATGCTCCGGCGGGGGTGTTGCTGGTCGATGAAAAGCGAAACATACTTGCTGCTAACCAACGGTTTTCGCGGTTGATTCATAAACCAGCTGTCGATTTAATCGGCCGAAACCTGGATAACTTTTTAAACTTTGCTTGCAAGAAAGCGGTTGTAGATGCCTTACAAAAGGCATTCGAAAAAGAGCCGTCTATTGACAAGCCCATCGAGATTTCATTTAAGGGAATTAAGAATGATGATTTGGCTGCGTATATTAGCCCGCTTCAGGAGGGTGAGCGCGTCATTGGTGCGATTGTGCATTTTATCAGCACGGCAGAGCAGAAAAAGATGGAAATCCAATTTGTTCATTCGCAGCGCATGCAGGCGGTTGGGCAGCTTGCGGGAGGTGTTGCGCATGACTTTAATAATTTGCTGACCGCCATGATTGGCTTTTGTGATTTATTGTTGCAACGACATTCGCCGGCAGAACAGTCATTCTCTGATATCATGCAAATCAAACAAAATGCGAACCGTGCTGCGGGGTTGGTCCGTCAGCTATTGGCGTTTTCTCGTCAGCAATCATTGCAGCCCAAGGTTATTAATATTACGGATGCGTTGTCAGAATTGTCTGCTCTGTTGCGGCGCTTGTTAGGGCCTGCGATTGAGCTAAAGGTTAAGCACGCCCGAGACCTTTGGTTTATCAAGGTCGACAAAGGACAGTTTGAGCAAGTGATTATCAACCTTGCTGTTAATGCGCGCGATGCCATGGAAAACAGCGGGATATTAAAGGTCTCCACTGCAAATTACACCAACAAAAAGATGTTTGCTCAAAATCACGATACAATGCCCCCAGGAGAGTATGTCCTGATTGAAATTGAAGATACTGGTTGTGGTATTTCTACGGACATTATCGACCGAATTTTTGAACCCTTCTTTTCTACAAAGGCGGTTGGTTCTGGAACTGGGTTAGGTTTATCAACGGTATATGGTATCGTTAAACAAACAGGGGGGTTTATATTCGTTGATAGTGCGGTGAACAAGGGCTCCAATTTCCGGATATTCTTGCCGCGACACATACCCAAAGAGCATGAAGATCAAGCAATCCCAGAAGACCGACAATTAAAAGACCTTACTGGTACGGCACAGATCTTGTTGGTTGAAGATGAGGATGCCGTGCGGATGTTTGCTGCAAGAGCCCTAAAGGACAAGGGGTATGAAGTTCTGGACGCTGCAAATGGTGCGGAGGCCTTGCAAATAGCAAAAAGAGACAACATAGAAATCGATCTTATTATCACCGACGTGGTGATGCCTGGCATGGATGGACCACAAATGATTAATGAAATTCGTCAGTTTATGCCGACGGTGAAAGTCATCTTTATTTCAGGTTATGCCGAGGATTCATTTAGACGAAAACTAGACAACGAAGAGAACATACATTTCTTACCCAAACCATTTAACTTGAAAGATTTGGCATTAAAGGTTAAAGATATTTTAAACTGAACTTTTCTCACACAAGGACATGATCATGGATAAACAAAAGGCATTAGAGGCTGCGCTTAGTCAAATTGAGCGCGCGTTTGGTAAGGGTTCCATTATGCGTATGGGGCAAAACGAAACATTAAACATCGAGGCTATTTCTACTGGTTCGCTGGGGCTAGACCTGGCGCTGGGGATTGGCGGACTGCCCTGCGGTCGTATAATCGAAATTTACGGACCTGAAAGCTCTGGAAAAACAACCTTAACCCTGCACGTTATTGCTGAGGCTCAGAAAAAAGGCGGCGTTTGTGCGTTTGTTGACGCAGAACATGCTCTTGACCCGGTATACGCTCGTAAGCTCGGCGTTAATGTTGATAGCCTTTTGGTGTCACAGCCTGATGCGGGCGAGCAAGCCTTAGAAATTGCTGATACGCTTGTACGCTCTGGTGGTGTTGATGTTGTGGTTGTAGATAGCGTTGCGGCGCTTGTTCCCAGGGCAGAGCTTGAAGGTGATATGGGCGACTCACACATGGGGTTGCAAGCCCGACTTATGAGCCAAGCCTTGCGTAAGCTAACTGGATCAATTTCAAGGTCAAAGTGCATGGTGATATTCATTAACCAAATTCGCCAAAAAATTGGCGTCATGTTTGGTAACCCAGAAACAACCACTGGCGGTAATGCTTTAAAGTTTTACGCCTCTGTTCGTATGGACATTCGTCGCATTGGGGCAATCAAAGACAAAGAAGATGTAATTGGAAATCAAACGCGAGTTAAGATCGTAAAAAACAAAGTTTCCCCACCCTTTAAGGTTGTTGATTTTGACATCATGTATGGCTCTGGCATCAGCAAAGAGGGTGAGCTTGTTGACTTAGGGTCAAAGGTTGGCGTCATTGACAAATCTGGATCTTGGTATTCCTATAAAGATGATCGGATTGGTCAAGGGCGCGAGAACGTGAAAGAGTACTTAAAACAAAACCCTGCAGTTGCCGCAGATATTGAAACGGCAATTCGTGCGAACGCAGGGCTTGTTGCCACACAATTGGCGGGAGCTCCAGAAGAAGATAGAGACGAAGCAATAGAAGAATAAGAATAAGGAGACAAAAGAATGAAGGCCGCAGATATTCGCCGGGTGTTTTTAGATTATTTTAAGAAAAACGAACACCAGGTTGTTAAATCAAGTCCTCTAGTACCTCAAAACGACCCAACATTGTTATTTACAAACGCGGGCATGGTACAGTTTAAAGATTACTTTATAGGGGTTGAGACCCCAGCATATCCGTGTGCGGCAACAAGCCAGAAATGTATTCGCGCAGGCGGAAAGCATAACGATCTTGAAAACGTAGGATATACTGCGCGACATCATACATTCTTTGAAATGTTAGGTAACTTTTCGTTTGGCGATTACTTCAAGGAACAGGCAATCTATCATGCCTGGACACTTATTACAAAAGAATATGGACTAAGTCACGAAAAGCTATTGGTTACTGTTTATCATGAAGATGATGAGGCTGCACAACTGTGGAAAAAGATAGCCGGGTTTAATGATGACAAGATCATTCGCATTGCTACAAAAGATAACTTTTGGGCGATGGGCGATACTGGGCCGTGCGGTCCCTGTACGGAAATATTCTATGATCATGGTGAAGGCATTTGGGGAGGTCCTCCCGGCAGTGCAGATCAAGACGGTGATCGCTTTATCGAAATTTGGAACCTTGTCTTTATGCAGTATGAGCAATTAAAACAAGCAGATGGCTCAATCAAGATGATCTCCCTGCCCAAACCCTCTATTGATACAGGCATGGGGTTAGAGCGCATCACGGCAGTGTTGCAAGGTCAGCACAATAACTATGATATCGATGTGTTCCAACACATCATCAACACATCTAAATCCTTAACTGGGAATGATAGTCCTGATCTTATAGCGTCTCATCGCGTGATCGCGGATCACTTAAGGGCGAGTTGTTTCTTAATATCAGACGGCGTGCTGCCATCTAACGAGGGGCGAGGATATGTGTTGCGTCGCATCATGCGTCGCGCAATGCGCCACGTGCACAAGCTTGGTTATAAAGACGTGTTAATGCATCAAATGGTTCCCGTTTTGGTACAAGAAATGGGCGATGCGTACCCAGATTTGGTGCATGCTCAGTCAATCATTACAGAAACCCTTCGTTTAGAAGAAGAGCGCTTTCGTAGAACGCTTGATCGTGGAATGGGCATGTTAAGTGAAGAATCCTTAAAAGTAGATGCTGGTGGATCATTGCCCGGCGGCATAGCATTTAAGTTATACGACACCTATGGTTTTCCTTTAGATTTGACCCAAGATATTTTGCGCGGCGAAGGCAAAACAGTTGATGTAGAAGCCTTTAATTACGAGATGGACAAACAAAAAGAACTGGCGCGTGCAAGCTGGTCGGGTTCTGGTGATTCAAAGGTAGACCCTGTTTGGTTTGATGTTCAGCAAGATGTCGGCTCGTCTGAGTTTTTGGGGTATACCGCCACCGAAGTCGAAGGTCAGCTGCAATCTATCGTTCAAAACAGCAAGCAGGTTTCAGCGGCTAAGTTTGGCGCAAGCGCTGCCTTTGTATGTAACCAAACGCCATTTTATGCTGAATCAGGCGGGCAAATGGGCGATATCGGTACAATGGTATCATCTAACAAGGCAGAGTTTACGATTACCGACACCCAAAAGCGCGCGAATGGCTTGTTTGTTCATTTTGGTA
>CAZMBF010000055.1:0-1272 GCA_964564365.1 uncultured Alphaproteobacteria bacterium | reverse complement strand
TACAAAAGGTGAGTTTAATGTCGGGGATACTGTTCAGTTAAAAGTAAACAATGAAAATCGACTAAACCTCAGAGCACACCACTCTGCAACGCACCTATTGCACAAAGCCCTACAAATAGTGTTGGGGGCGCACGTAATGCAAAAGGGATCATTGGTTGCTGCCGATAAGTTGCGCTTTGATTTTAGCCATCCCAAGGCAGTAACGCGGGAAGAACTTCAGAAAATTGAAGATATCGTGAACCACTATATCCGTCAAAACAAGCCAGTGCAAACTCGGGTAACTACCCCAGAAATCGCCAAAAGCGAAGGCGCAATGGCGCTGTTTGGAGAGAAATACGGCGAGTCCGTTCGAGTTGTGTCGATGGGGTTTGATGTGGCAGAGCAAAAAAACCACTCAACAGAATTGTGCGGGGGTACGCACGTGTCAGCCACCGGAGATATCGGATCATTTAGAATTGTTTCCGAATCAAGCGTTGCCGCAGGTGTGCGTCGTATCGAAGCCGTTGTTGGAAAAGAAGCTGAAAGGTATGCTCGCGAAGATGAGGCTGTTTTAAAGGTGGCATGTGACCAGTTAAAGTGCACACCTGTTTCCCTGTCTGAAAAAATAGATGCTTTATTGCAAAAAGTTAAAACCCTTGAAAAAGACTTGAAGACTAAAGGAAACAACGCTTCCGCGACAAAGGCGGCAGACATTCGATCTTTAACGTCTGGGGCTTCTTTAGCGATCAAAGTTATTGATGATACGAATGTTTCTAGCCTAAGGTCAATTAGCGATGAGCTAAAGCAGCAAATTAAGACAGGCATAGTTGTTGTGTTTGGAAAAGGATCTGACAAGGTGTCTGTTATAGTTGCGGTAACTTCCGACCAAACGTCAACCTATGACGCGGTTGCACTTGTCAGAGAGCTGGCTGAATTATTAGACGGAAAAGGTGGCGGTGGCCGACCTGATTTTGCCCAGGCAGGAGGAAGCAATCCGTCTAAAATTGATCAAGCGATTGCTAAGCTGGCGCAGCTTTAACACATATGTCCCCCCTCATTTTTTGAGGTGGGGACATCCTATAAGTGCCGTTAAATCTTTTGGGCTCTATTTCCCGTAGCTTTGCTACGATGATGAACAGGAACTGTCTACGGAGTTGTGTGAATTTCTGGAAGGGATATATCTGGAAGGAAAATACGATGAGAAAAGGTAAAGAGAGGACGGCGGTAGAAAAAGCCGCGGAAGTGCTCTTTGAAAGTGGAATAGATAGCACTGCGATTATACCGACCCCTGAT
>CAZMBF010000054.1:0-6467 GCA_964564365.1 uncultured Alphaproteobacteria bacterium | reverse complement strand
GTATAATATGGCATCTGCAGCAGAACAATTAGCGTCCTCATTTACTTTGAAAGCATTTTCAAAGGCTGAGGATTTAAAAAAGCGAATTTGGTTTACCCTAGGAGCTTTGATCGTTTATCGATTAGGGACGTTTATTCCTTCACCAGGAATAGATCCGGTGGCAATGGCCAGTTTGGCGGGTAAAGCTGCAGGTGGCTTATTAGCTGTCTTTAACACCTTTGGTGGTGGTGCTTTAAGTCGTATGACAATCTTTGCTTTATCGATTGTTCCATACATTACCGCAAGCATTATTACCCAACTATTAACAAGTATCGTTCCTCAATTAGAAGCTTTAAAAAAAGACGGTGAGTCGGGGCGTAAGAAAATCAACCAATATACACGGTATTTAACAGTGGTTATTGCGATTTTCCAAGCTTCGTCTATGGCTGTATTCTTAGAGACGGTAGGGGACTCACCTGTGATGGAGTCAGGATTACTCTTTAGAGTTACCTTTGTGACATCATTAGTGGGGGGGACTGTTTTCTTGATGTGGTTGGGTGAGCAAATCACCTCACGGGGTATTGGACAGGGTAGCTCATTAATCATTTTCGCAGGTATCGTTTCTGGGCTACCTCAAGGTCTTGCTTTGTTGTTTGAAATGGGGCGTAATCGTACGATCAGTCCTTTATTTGTAATTGCTGTGTTAGTGCTGGCTGTGGCAATCGTCCTGTTTGTTGTGTTTATGGAACGCTCTTTCCGTAAAATCAACATACAATATCCTAAGCGCCAAGTTGGTAACAAAATGTATGGTGGGAATTCAACGCACTTGCCATTAAAGCTTAACAGCTCTGGTGTGATTCCTCCCATTTTTGCGGGGGCATTGTTAAGCTTTCCTGCAACAATAGCTGGCTTTTCTGATGCGGGTGGATGGTTGGGGCGCTTTGCAGCAAACTTCCAACATGGAACGTGGGGATTCATCATTCTATACGTTGCTTTGATTGTCTTCTTTGCTTTCTTCTATACTTCCGTTGTGTTTAACTCGGATGAAACGGCAGAAAACTTACGTAAGGGTGGCGCACTAGTCCTAGGTATTCGTCCGGGCAAGAACACTGCTGACTATTTAGATTATGTTCTAACGCGTCTAACAGTTGCTGGTGCTGCGTATATTTCACTTGTATGTGTGATGCCAGAAATCTTTACACGATACTCTTCTATTCCCCTAGCCTTAGGTGGAACCGGTGTTCTAATCGTGGTAAGTGTGACGATCGATACAGTAGGGCAGGTGCATTCACATATGATTGCTCAGCAGTATGAAGGTTTGATGAAGAAATCTTGGGTTGGCAAAGATAAAAGAGTACCTAAAGCATGAAGCACTTAGTTATTTTTGGTGCACCAGGTTCGGGCAAGGGAACTCAATCAAAGAAGATGGTAGAAAACTACGGCGTAAAAGTTGTATCAACAGGTGATTTGTTACGAGCTGAAGTTGCAGTAGGTTCTGAGATCGGAAAGTCATGTGCAGAAGTTATGGCGCAAGGTAAGTTTCCAGATAACCAAGTTATTTTTCAATTAATTGAATTGTTCTGGGATAAGCATAAAGATGCCAGTGGTATCTTGTACGATGGGTTCCCAAGAACAGTTGAACAAGCAGAATTCTTATTAAAGTCATTACGTGATCGTGGAGAAACCATCGAGGCCGTAATAGATATTAACGTAGACCGAGACGTTTTAATTAAGCGGATTGCAGGACGCTTTGCATGTGCAAAGTGTGGAGAGATATATAACACGTATTTTAAACAACCATCCACAGAGGGTGTTTGTGACGTTTGTGGTTGCGTGGAGTTTCATACACGCGCTGACGACAACGAAGATACAGTTAAAACAAGAATGATGATGTATGAACAATCAACGGCTCCCGTTTTAGATTATTTCATAGATCAACAGCTTGATATTATTATAGTCGATGGAATGCAAAGTGTTGAAACTGTGTTTCATCAAATAGAAAATGTAATGTAACTTCGAATAAAGATTGACTTTTTGCCCCTTTTCCTTTAAAGGGATATGAAGAAGTTTACATTCGGAAAAAGAATCAAGGAGAAACAACAGTGGCGCGTATAGCAGGTGTAAACATACCGACTCAGAAACGTGTTGAATTTGCCCTCCGTTATATTTACGGAATTGGTGCTAAGCATGCAAAAGATATCTGTACGAAGGTTGGTATTGCAGACTCTAAAAGAGTATTTCAGTTAACTGATGAAGAAGTGCTGAAAATTCGTACAGTAATAGATAGTGATTATCAAGTAGAAGGTGACTTGCGTCGTGAAGTAGCTATGAATATTAAACGCTTGCAAGATTTAGGCTGCTATCGTGGCCTACGTCATCGTAAACGTTTGCCTGTTCGTGGTCAACGAACAAGCACAAACGCTCGTACACGCAAGGGTAAGGCCGTTGCAATCGCTGGTAAGAAGAAATAGTGGTAGGTAAACGATGAGTCAAAAAACAGCAACGCGTGTTCGCAAGCGCGAAAAGAAGAATGTCGTAACAGGTATGGCATTTATTAATTCAACTTTCAACAATACTGTAATCACCATTACAGACCTTCATGGAAACACCATTGCCTGGTCAACGGCAGGTGCTAAAGGCTTTAAGGGGTCTCGTAAATCTACGCCTTTTGCTGCTCAGATCGCTGCTGAAGATGCGGCTAAAAAAGCAATGGAACATGGTTTAAAAACGGTATCAGTCAAGGTAAAAGGACCTGGATCTGGTCGTGAGTCTGCTTTGCGTGCATTCCATGCAGTTGGATTGGTTGTTACAGCAATTAAAGATGTAACACCGATTGCTCATAACGGGTGTCGTCCTCCAAAACGTCGTCGCGTTTAATAGTATCGTTACATAGGTATGTAAGAAGGGGTTTCTTTCGTGATTCAAAGCAATTGGCAGTCTTTAATTAAGGCTCAAAAAGTAGATATTAAACCTGGATCAAATCCAACAGCGGCTAAAATAGTTGTTAGCCCGCTTGAGCGTGGGTTTGGGGTGACGTTAGGTAACGCACTACGCCGTGTGCTAATGTCATCATTGCAGGGTGCTGCAGTTACGCGCATTAAAATCGATGGTGTTTTACATGAATTCAGCACAATCCCAGGGGTTAGAGAAGACGTTACTGACGTTATCTTAAATGTAAAACAGCTGGCTCTTAGGTCACACTCAGCTGACCCACACAAAGTTCGTTTAGACGTTGTCGGACCTTGTGTAGTTACTGCAGGGATGATAGCTGAAACCGCTGCGGTTGAGGTGATTAATAAAGATCTTGTACTGTTTACATTGGATGCGAATGCAAGCGTGTCTATGGAGCTGTCGGTAGAGACAGGCAAGGGGTATGTACCTGCTGATCGTAACCGTGGTGTAGAAGACGAAATCGGGATTATCCCAATTGACGCAATCTTTTCACCTGTGCGTCGTGTAGCATACACCGTTGAAGACACACGTGTGGGTCAAGATACTGACTATAATACTTTGGTGTTAGATATTGAGACGAACGGTTCATTAAGTCCTGAAGATGCGGTTGCCTTGTCAGCCCGTATTTTACAAGATCAGTTGCAACAATTCATTAACTTTGAAGAGCCAAGTCAAGCGGTTGTTTCAGAAGAAGAGCCAGAATTCCCATTCAATCGTAACTTATTACGTAAGGTTGAAGAATTAGAGCTGTCGGTTCGATCAATGAATTGCCTTCGTAATGAAAATATTATATATATTGGAGATCTGGTTGCGAAGTCTGAAGGTGAGTTATTACGCACACCTAATTTTGGACGTAAATCATTGAACGAAATTAAAGAAGTTTTGGTGCACCTTGGCCTTGATCTTGGTATGAAGGTTGATGGTTGGCCACCTGAGAATATTGAAGAATTAGCAAAGAAAATAGAAGAACCTTATTAAAAGGTAGGAGTTAAACATGAGACATGCACTTAAAGGTCGCAAATTTAATCGTAACACTGGTCAACGAACTGCGTTGTTAAAGTCTTTGGTTACGGCGTTACTAAAGCACGAACAAATCAAAACAACGCTTCCAAAGGCAAAGGACTTGCGTCCAATCGTTGAGAAGTTAGTTACAGTTGCGCGTGATAACACGTTAGCTAACCGTCGATACTTGTTAGCGTTTTTGAACGGTAACCATCAATCGGTTGATCGTTTGTTAAATCACTTAGGTCCTCGTTATAAAGAGCGCCCAGGTGGATATACTCGTATTTTAAAAGCGGGCTTCCGTCATGGAGATATGGCGCCAATGGCTGTGATTGAGTTTATCGATCGCGACTTAACCGCCAAAGGCACTGACTCTGGGCCCGTGCAGTATGTAGAGACAGAAGAAGCACACGCTGAGTAAGTCTTTATTAACTGAATTATGTTTAAATTGGGCCGTAAAGGCCCTTTTTTATTTTGGAGATGGAGAAAGGAATGAGACATAAACAATTTTTTCACGTTACTTTAACCGTGCTATGTATGCTATCCATAGTTAGGGCTATGGGTAATCGTTCTGCAAAACCAGAGGGCGCTCCTCCACCTGTTGAGGCAAAACAACAGCAGATCACACCGCTTGTTAAATCAGAAAATGCGGATGTAATGCCTGAAGCTGTTGCGAATAAAGCATCTAAGCTATTTCCAAACGGTGTCTTTTCCTTTTCACCGGTAGTTAAGAAGGTTGCGCCCTCTGTTGTGAACATTTATTCTGAGCGCGTGCAAGTTGTGCAAAATTCGCCGGCAATGGATCCTATGATGCAGTTGTTTATGGGGCGTGTGTTTAATTTTGATTCGTTATTTGCTATGCCGCGGGAAATGATCCAACGTTCCTTAGGTTCTGGAATTGTCATTGGTAAAGATGGGACGATTCTAACTAACGTACACGTTATCCAGGATGCAACTAAAATCAAAGTAATTCTTCATGATGGTAGGGTTTTGGATGCGAAGTTGGTCGTTAAAGATACTAAAGTTGATTTAGCTGTCCTTCAAATTCAAGATCCAAAGGTAATGCTGACCCCGATTGAGATTGGTGATCCTGAAGCAATGGAAGTAGGGGATATGGTTGTTGCAATTGGTAATCCATTCGGCGTCGGCACAACAGTTACGACAGGAATTGTCTCTGCCGTTAGTCGGTTTGGAGGATTTATTCAGACGGATGCTTCTATTAACGTTGGAAACTCTGGGGGCGCCTTAGTCAATATGGAGGGCCAGTTGATTGGCATTAACAACTTTATCATTTCAAAATCAGGCTCATCTGCGGGAATTGGATTTGCAATTCCAGTTAACATGGCGCGCCCAGCCTTGGCTCAAATTAGTAATGGGGGCGGGGAGGTCCTACGTGGCTGGTCGGGTGTGTTAGTGCAGTCTATAACCCCTCAGATCGCTGAAACTTTTGGTATGAAAATTCCCATAGGGGTAGTTGTTAATGCGGTGCATAACGCACGCCCCACAAAAGATATCGAAGTGGGTGATTTGATCATCGAAATGAATGGTAAGCCGTTGCTTGATAAAGAAACGTTCTATTATCGCTTAGCAGGTATTCCGATTGGTGAAAAGGTCACCTTAAAAATCAGACGTAAAGACAAAGAGTTTACGACAGAGTTCACGCTTGTGAAGCCCATTGAATCACCGTCACGTCAACGTACAACGTTAAGTGGCAACCACGTGTTTAACGGGGTGATTGTGGCTAACCTGTCGCCTGCGTTAGAAGCAGAGCTGAATTTAGAGGGGATGCGTACGGGCGTGATCATCTTAGGTGCAGTGGTTCAGAACGCAGCACTTAGGTTATTCCAACAATATGATGTGGTTCATATGATTAATGATCACAGTATTTTGAGTGTGGATGACCTTTTAAAAGTATTGTCGGCTGAAAAGGTGAAATCGATAAAGTTAATTCGTAATGGAAAAACGGTGGAGATCAAGTAAGAAACAGATTTTCCTTGACAAATCAAAATTCATCTGATATTAATTAATTAGAATTGCAAAAAGGCTATCCATTAACGTGGGTAGCCTTTTCGCTTTTCGGTGTTGATGCTCCCCCATCAAGTCATCCCCTGACATTTTGATCCTTTACAGCAGACGTGCTTTGGATCTATTTTTTTAAAACCCGACTCCATTCAGTGCTTATATGCCAGGAGTCCGCATTTTCCCTTGTTCGTGTTAGCAATAAGGTTCAATTAATTCACGTGAATACATGTCAGGGGATGCTTCGATGACTTAATTAACTCTGTAAACGAAAGGAACTTTATAATCCATACCCCTTAATGGGCCCAAAATCTCGCCGCCACAACTCCCTCCAACTCCAGGATTCCCTGCCCGTAATGGGCCAATCGTCTCCCTGCCAGAAATCCGTCCAATTCCAGGATTCTATAATTACCCCTGAAAATCAGACCAGTAGACAAAGGAGATGCTGTTCTTGGGGGTGCCCCTAAGTTAGGACCACTAAGAGACTAAACTAAGAGAGTCGTTCGTTGTTGTAG
>CAZMBF010000053.1:0-6473 GCA_964564365.1 uncultured Alphaproteobacteria bacterium | reverse complement strand
CTGATGCCTTTAACCACTCGGCCACCCTTCCGGCAGTCGACTTGTTGTCTGGCTTAAACTATCATTTTTCGTGTCGAATGTCAATCCCCTTTTTAATAAAAATGATGACAAAGTTCAGTGCAATTAGGGTAAAGATTACCCAAGGCGCCACACTCATATCTAACTGCATTGACGCACAAATTCCCCATACAAAAGATATCAAAATCAACCCAACGGCACCAAACATATGACGTTCGGGCGAAAGGTTGATAAATCGCAAGCCAATTGACGGCAATACAAACAAAGCTCCGGTTAACAGAACCCCCATCACCTTTAAGCTTAAAGCAATCACAGTGCCTGCAATTACATTTGTTACAAACTTTACAAATCTAACTGGGATCCCATCCAGTAACGCCAAATGCTCGTGGAATATCACAAGCATTAAACTTTTCCAGAACACAATAAGATGCATTCCCAAGAATCCCGCAGCAATTGTCACAATCGTTAGATCTTGTACATTCAGCGTCAGAATATCGCCCCAGAACACATGTTCAACACCGCGGCTAGAGGCTCCGTATGAAAGCAACATCAGCCCAATAGCAATTCCTAAAGATGAAACACCCGACAGCCAAGCATCGCGAGGAATGACGCTGGGTGCCCACTCTAACACCACAGCAACTAACACCGATACTCCTGCTGAAACCGCAAAAACAGGCCACTGCGTCACCTCTGCAATTGCAAATGCAAGAATCCCCATATGGGATACAACGTCACCTAAAAAACTGGACTTGCGCCATACCAAAACGGATCCCACAGGGCCAATCAAAACGGCTAAGGGGATGCTGATTAGTAATGGATACAGCAACATCTCAATCATGGCTGCACCCCTCCCCATGGGTATGATCGTGACGGTGCGAATATAAACTCATCAAACTGTCTTTACGTTGCCCGAATAACACGTGATAAGCAGGATCATCTTGAATACTGGTTGGCGACCCCTGACAGCATACATGCGTTTGTAAGCATATCACGTGATCGCTATGCTTAAACACCAAATGCAGGTCATGCGACACCATAAAAATCGTTTTCCCTTGATCATACTTTAACGACTGCAACATGTTCAAAAATAAAGACTCAGCATCAATATCCAACCCTTGCATAGGTTCATCTAGCAACAACACATCCGGGTCCCCTAATAACGCATAGGCCAACAACACCCGCTGCAATTCTCCCCCAGACAGCTCTGAAATATATCGCTGTTTCAAATCAATGGTTTGCGTTAACTGTTCAATCACCGTCCGATCGGCGGACTTAACACTCCCAGGTTTCAAATCAAACAATCGCCCCACAGTAAGGGGGAAACTTGTATCAATTTGAACCTTTTGGGGCATGTACCCTAGTCTTTGACCACCTGCCCAACCGAGTATGCCGAACGAAGGATTCGAAAAGCCTAACATCAGTTTTAAAAGCGTCGACTTTCCTGCCCCGTTTGGACCAATAAGAGTTGTAAATGACCCCTTAGCAATATGAAAAGAAACACCGTCTAAAATAACCTTAGACGGTGTCCGAAACCCAACATTTTCAGCAGTAAAGACTTGCATACTTAAAATCGATATCCAACGCTAAAATCACATTGAATCCAAGATCCTGAACCTTCTTTAAAAGGAATCGTCCAATCAGCCGCAATTCCACAAAAGAAGCCCGGCAAAATGAAATCGAAATCAAACCCAGTTCGCAATCCCCAAAACATTACTTCATTCGTGCTGTGGTATCCAACCTTAGGCCCTGCCCAAAACATGCACTGAGCACGTGGAAGACCTAAGCGTAAGATCGCCTCATGAGAATAACCACTGTTTTTACGAACACCTTCCACTTCTAAGCCTACATAAAGTCCATGGCTCAGTATATTGGGAATCACATCTCCATATCCACCTGCAACTGAAAATGAGGGTTTAAATGAAAAACTACCCCCTACAGAGGTTCCCAAAAATGAAAAACCACCCCGAGCATAAAAGCTTTCCCACCTCGCTGATAGTGGCGTTATTACCAAAGTTATAGCTAAAACTAATTTCTTAACAAATTGCATCTCACTCAATCCTATTTACTACGTATGTATTTAACATATCTGGCATCGACTTAAAACTGAAATTCATTAAAGCTATAGGCTCCTTCGATTGCGCTTCAGAGACAATTCTACTGCCCGCCCAACCTGGATGAAGCCCTTTACAAGGGCTTCATCCAGGTTTTTCCACCCCCTAGGCGCAGGTTTGCCCCTGCTTGCCACGACGTGGCATTGTGGGGCAAAGGGCGCCGCAAAAGATTCAACAGATTATTTCTTAAGGGAAGAAAACGTCAAATTGATTTGCATGTTCTCTAATTTGGGTTGCATGTTCGGCTCGCCATACGGCCCAAGATCTTCAATCATTCGTAACACTATGCTCATGCCGAATTCGCTATGAGACACCTCTCGCCCACGAAACCTCATGTTCAACTTCACCTTGTCTCCCTCTTCTAAGAATTTGATGGCGGCTTTCAATTTTACTTGATAGTCGTTCTCGCCAATGCGGGGCTTAAGCTTAACTTCTTTAATTGAAACAATTTTTTGCTTCTTTTTCTCTTCAACTTTTTTCTTTTGAAGTTCGAATTTATACTTTCCAAAGTCCAAAGCCTTACATACAGGCGGATCTGCATTTGGAGAAATCTCTACTAAATCTAATCCCGACTCATATGCCAACTTTAAGGCATCTCTGGGAGACATCACGCCAAGCATTTCGCCATGGGCATCAATAAAACGAATACTCAGAGCCTGAATTTTTTCATTAATCCGAATATTATCAAATGGAGAGCTCATCTAGTCCTTTCTCTGTTTACACGCTCTAAAAAGAGCCCCAACCTAAGCTGGTGGGGCCGCATTTTCTTTCATCATAGCAACAAATTCTTTCAAAGTCATTACTGTTTGATCTTGTGACCCCAATTGACGCACTGAAACCGTATTTTTCTCAGCTTCCTTTGCGCCAACAACGGCAATATATTGAATTTTTTGCACACTTAAATCACGCACTTTATAACTGATTTTCTCGTTGCGTAAATCTACGTCTGCGCGTAATCCTTCTGCCTTTAGCTGATCACACATATTCATTGCATAATCATTCGCACTGTCAACCACGGTTGCAACCACAACCTGAGTGGGCGCCAACCACAGCGGTAGCTTACCAGCATAGTTTTCAATTAAAATACCAAAGAATCGCTCAATAGACCCTAAGATGGCTCTGTGCAGCATTACAGGGCGGTGTTTTTCACCATCTGACCCAACATAATGGGCATCTAAACGCTCGGGCAACACAAAGTCAACTTGTAGTGTACCGCACTGCCAATCACGGCCGATTGCATCACGCAATACGAATTCCAGTTTTGGTCCATAAAACGCACCTTCTCCAGGATTTAAGGTGTACTCTAATCCCGAAGCTTTGACAGCCTCCATCAAGGCCCCTTCTGCCTTATCCCAAATCGCGTCAGTTCCAGCTCGTTTTTCGGGACGATCCGAGAACTTAATGCGAACGTCACTAAACCCAAAGTCTTTATATACGCTCATCAACAAGTCACAAAACGCCTTTGTTTCCGAGGTAATCTCGTCTTCCTGACAGAAAATATGCGCATCATCCTGAACGAATGACCGTACGCGCATCAACCCGTGTAACGCGCCCGAAGGTTCATTACGATGACAACACCCGAACTCTGCCATTCTTAAGGGCAAATCACGATAACTTTTAATTCCTTGACGGAAAATCTGCACGTGACAGGGGCAGTTCATGGGTTTTAAGGCAAACAGCTTATCTTCAGTCTCAGAAATAAACATGTTCTCATGGAACTTTTCCCAGTGGCCAGAGGCCTCCCACAAAATCCGATCTACCATAATCGGAGTATTCACTTCGACATATCCCACTTCTGAAATACGTCGGCGAATGTAGTTTTGCAACTCACGATATATCGTCCACCCCTTTGGATGCCAAAACACACTTCCTGGTGCTTCATCTTGCATGTGGAACAAATCCATTTCGCGGCCCAACTTACGATGATCTCGCTTTTCAGCTTCTGCCAACATATGTAAGTGCTGCTTTAACTGTTCTTCTGTAGCCCACGCTGTTCCATAGATACGCTGCAACATAGGATTCTTAGAGTCGCCACGCCAGTACGCACCAGCTAGTTTCATCAACTTGAACGCTTTTCCTAAGCGCCCTGTTGACGGCAAATGCGGCCCGCGACACAAATCTAAAAACTTACCCTGACGATATAAAGAGATAACTACACCTTCTGGAAGATCACGAATGATTTCAGCCTTAAAGGTTTCACCAATCGACTTAAAGTATTTGATCGCCTCATTACGGTCCCACTCTTCACGTTGAATAGGTTCATCGCGATCTACAATCTCTCGCATACGTTGTTCAATCACCGCAAAGTCGTCTGTTGTAAAAGACGTCTCACGATAGATATCGTAATAAAATCCATGCTCAATCACAGGACCAATCGTAATCTGAGCATCCGGATACAATTCTTTAATTGTTTCTGCTAATACGTGTGCAGTATCATGGCGCAGAATATCGATCCCTTCAGGATCATCCTTTGTAAGGATACGAAATTTACCACTGGTCGTTAATGGAACGTTTAAATCTTTTAACTCGCCATCTAACATAATTGCCACAGCTCGTTTTTCAAGTGAAGGACTAATCCCTTTTGCTATATCTGAACCCGTGACCCCAGCCTCCACTGACTGTACACGTCCGTCGGGAAATTCTATTTGAATCATATCAACCTTCTAAACTATACTTTATTTTTAGTACATTGAGAAAACACCCTTGATTTGTCAAGGAAATCTTCATCTTTTATATGATATAATCTTATATGTTGTTTGGAAATATTAAAATGAACACAAGATTCATTATGGCATTCATTCTTATGATGGTCGATGTGGAAGGAAACGCAACGCCCCCGCCTAACAAGGGATCATCCACGCTAGAGGAAAAGATTAATGAAACAAAAACTTTAAATGTTGTAAATTCAATGAAACAATTTCTATTTAAAGAAATCATTATCTCAGTCGTAAAAGATTCGTACACACCACTTCAAGTTGTCTTTAATCTGATTGTAGAAAGAGAAAAAGACCAATCTTTCTCATCACAAGAAAACGATATCCCCCTCATAATTGATACGCTTCTATCTAAGTTACTTCCAAACCTAAATCAGTTCCAGAAGGAGATCACCAATAAATTACAAACATCCTTGGAAAAATATATATTTAGACTTTTAAAAGCCAGGTATGCCTGGATTAAAAGCATCAAAGTCCAGAATCTTCGGGTACAACAGGTCGATCCTAATATCTAGAACGTATTAACACGCCATACGCAGTTCAAATCCTTCCTGAAAATCTACACTACTCACACAATCATTCCCATGCCTTGCCCTAATGAATTGCTCATGTTTTAATTCTCCGTCTTATGGCACGAAACATATATATACTAAAACACGTCAAGATATCTTTTTAAGCCCCCCCCTAAAATCAACTATGCATGAAATCAAGTTTTACATCTCAATAATCAGTCCATCGTAAGCTGGGCGAATGTGAGCTGGAAGTCGACCGCAAAGCGTGTCATAATCCAGATCCGGACTCATTTGCGTAAAGTATGCTTTTTCTGGTTTAACACGATCAATCCATTCTAATGTTTTATTCAAGTGGGCGTGCACCTTTGACGGAGTCATCCGCAAACAGTCCACAACCCATACTTTAACGCCCTTTAATGCCTCAAACGCAGCATCATCCAATTCAACGGCATCTGTCGAATATGCAAAGTCATCGATACGAAATCCTAATGTTGTGATAGTACCATGATCTTGCAAAAAGGGAGTAATTAGTATGTCTTGAATCCTAAATGGGGCAATGTTGATATAGTGCGCCTCCAGAAATACTTGAAAATCTTCGGGTGTTGCGGCATTCTCACCCACACCAAACAAATATGGAAACCGCTGTTTCAGCTCATCTAAGCAGCGCTGATCAGAATACACTGGTATGGATTTATTCCCATTTAGGTAGTAAATAACCCGCAAGTCATCAATCCCATGGGTGTGATCTGCGTGTTCATGAGTATAAAAAATCGCATCAAAGCTTGTAATATTGTTTTGAAGCAATTGATGTCGCATATCTGGACTTGTATCCACCAACAGTTTCGTCGATTGATATTCGATGAAAATCGATGAGCGTGTGCGACGGTTTTTAGGATTTTTGGGATCACAATTACCCCAAACATTTCCAATAATTGGAACCCCCGCAGATGCACCGCACCCTAAAACAGTAACCTTCAAGCTCACACTTATCCCCTATCTATAATCTGCGTCAGCTTACACTATTTTCAAGGCTTATCGCCAGCCTGAAATGATGAGTATATACGTAACTAATGGTATGGACCAGCTTTAAGAAGAGCGTTAGATGAAGTAATCTAATA
>CAZMBF010000052.1:0-6482 GCA_964564365.1 uncultured Alphaproteobacteria bacterium | reverse complement strand
TTCTACCGCCGTCTTCTCTTTACCTTTTCTCATCGTATTTTCCTTCCAGTTATATCCCTTCCAGAAATTCACACAACTCCGTAGACAGTCCCGGGCGCGTGCCTGCTTATCGTTTTATGCCCATTGTCCATCCTTCTCTTGTCGGGAGCATTACAGAATGAAAGCGAGTCTGATCGCCCATGTATTGATTGAATCCATGCACTGCTTTTAATGCCGAAGGGCTGATGCGTGCTGTACTGGGTTGACCATATACTGCGCCTGATAGGAATGTGTTATCCCCTATAATTAAACCACCATTGCGGACATGCTGTTCTGCCCAGTTTAGGTAATTTAGGTAATTTAGTTTGTCTGCGTCAATAAACACCATATCAAAAGGGGCTTTGCCTTCAAGTGTTTTTAAGACGTCTAAGGCGGCGCCTTCTAATAAAGTTATAGCGGGGCTAAGATGCTCGCAGTGTAGAAAGCTTTCTCGAGCCATTCGTATGCGATTTTTATCTCGTTCTATGGTATAAATGTGTCCGTCTGCGGGTAATGCCATAGCCATCCAAAGGGTGGAATATCCGACGTGGGTTCCTATTTCCACAATTTTTTTTATATTTCCAAGTTGAATTAACAACTGTAATAGTCGACCTTCTTCGGGGCCAATATGAATAGGCCAGTCGGTGGCGCGAATGCGTTCTTTGACCCATTTCAGTTCTTCGGGTTCATTGATTACTGTATTGTGGATGTATTCTAAGGATAATGGAAGTTGGTCGATAGAGCGCATGGTTTCCTAAAAAAGTGGTTTTTTTGCTATTAGGCTGATAATAATAGATAAACAAGATGGTGTACAATGCTTTCTATACAATTGCAGGCTCAAAATTTAGAGAAAAACATAAATCGATATTATGGGTTGCGGGTTAATAAGAATCTTTTTGGCGCGTGGACCATTACGATTCAGTATACTCAATTTAGAAAACGAGGCCCTACAAAACTGTTTTTCTGCGATACGATTGATGATGCTATGCTACGGGTGCACTTAATTCTTAAAAGGCGCCTTAATCAAAATCGTCGTGTCGGGTGTGTCTACCGCATTGTACATGTGGATGCGGATCCATCCGTTGTCTTAGACGAGTGGATCCCAGATTTTCAGGAATTAAACGTGGCTAGTCCATTTTAGAAAGCGCTTATTTCCGAATTCTTTTCCGTTGGAGCTTTGTACGTATCCCACATAATGGCAACTTCGTAAAAGGATTGCCTAAGGGTGATGGCCAGCTCTTTATCGTTCTTTAAATTAATTTTTGTTAGCAGATTGATGTTTTGCATGCAGTATTTTTGCATAGCCGTATCAATTCCTTGTGGTGCATTAGAGTTAAAGGCGCCATGAACCTCAACCATTAAGCGTATAAGCTCTTCTGAAATAAGGTAACGACGTTCAATGTTTATGTTGTCAATGGCATCAATCATATCGCATGATAGCTTTTCAGCTTTCATGAAAGCCTTTGTCATTATTTGAATAAAGCTTAGCCCTGAAGTATTGTTGCGTTTATACGTATCCGTAAACTGTTTCATGTTTTTATTTGCTCCTTTTTTCTTTAACCAAACATACTTGCCATCATTGGATTCAGTGCTGCTAATAGTCCTTGTACTTTTTCCATATCCTTTTGAAATCTTTCGGCGTTTCGTTTTGCTTTTTCCATCATTCTAGAATGTTTTGCTTTTAGTTCTTCTAGTCTTTTTTCCTGGGTGCTTTTTTCTTTGCGGGTGCGATAGGCTATTTTATTTAGCTCATTTTTTTGGTCGGCTTCTTTGTTGCTGGAATTGGGCAGATATACCATATCACCTAACTGTTCGGTTAAAAGGTCACCTATTCCTTGGCTTATCCGAAATCCTTGAGTTTCTGTATTTGTATCTAGATCAACAGGTGTGGTAATTGTTGGACCTAAGTAAGCAATACGAAAGCCTTCATATATCGTGTCTTTTGGACCAAAGATGGTTACCTTTCCAGTGTCTGCAACTTCAAAACTTGTGACCGACACATCTTTTGAAATGACCCCGTTATTATCTAAATATAGGCGGGTGGAATATTGTCCGGCTGCGTTTTTTGTAACGCTTACCATAAGATCTTTGCCGTAGAATTCTGCGGGAACCTTTTTGGGATGTGTTGTGGTTTGGAAGTATCCACCCGTGGTGTTTAATGAGATATAGCCGAAAATTTGTTCAACCCCGGTAAAGTCTGTATCGATCTTTTTGGCCAGTATTATGGGGTCGGCTGTCATTAATCCTTTCTCATCTTTTTTTATGCCAATTTGGCTGATATGTCTTAATCCTGTTGCTTCGCCAGTTCCGGGATTACTGTAAATTCGCTTTATACGGTCAACCATGTTAATAAATTGCCTATTTTGAGCTAAATAAGCGCCTTCTTTGGGGTTGTAGTTATTTTTAGGATCTTTTGCGGTTTGTTCGTCTGCGAAGGTTATAAATTCGTTATATGTATTCATAAAATCTTGAATGCAGTTCAATACTTCTGCGCGGTTTGGGGTAATATCTGCTGTGATTTCAGCACCATCGCTGGGGGCCAACAGGTCAATTGTGGTTTTATGATATAAGCCCTCAATGTGGTTGGTTGTGCTGTAAAGGGCAGTTGCATCACCATCTAAGTAATATTTAGCCTTTAACTCATCTGCAGTTGTTGAGCTTTCTGCAATTCCAACTTGCCCCATTAGTTTTTCTGTGGCTTTGGTTGAGATTGACACAGGAGAACCGTTTTCTGTAAGGCTTAACGTATAAGGGCCAGTTCCTGTAACCGTAGCTGTAAAAGTGGGGACAGTGCTAACTAACGTAGCGATATCCGTTAAGGTCATCGTTGGTGTGATTACCTTTTCTGTTCCGCCAATTTCAAGTGTTCCAGCAAGTCCCAAGGCTGTTGAATCACTAGTAAACGAGTCGGCCAGTTTATCAACAATAGTTTGCAGGGTAATTTTTTCCCCTTCTTTAGATGTTGTGATAAATAATCTGTAGTCAGTATCACTCATTTTCCGAGTGAAAGCTTGAACATTTGTGGATCCTTTTTGGGCGTTTATCGCCCCGGCAATTTCTTCCAACGTAGCATTAGCGGGAACTTTGATTTGTGTCCCTTTAATATAAAATCGAGTTTCGTGGGTCGTGATATTTGTTGTTTTGGAGGCGATGACTTGCGAACCATTAATTTTGTCTTTAGTGGCGATGCGATCTACTTTTATCTTTAAACTGCCTTCGGCGGCTCCAAGTGAGGGTGTAATCATCACAATATCATTACCATCTATGTTGGGGTCAGAACTGCTTAATGTAGCTGCCCTTGATCCGAAAGCATCTTTATCCCCCATGGAGTCTGCTAAGTTAGGGTTGCTTAGTGCTTTTGCTGTTTTCATAAGCTTTCGTAAATATTGATCAGCTGAAAGAATGGCTTCTTCTTCTTTTGTGTAACGCTCGATCTTGTCAGTAAGGGCTTTTTCACGAATTTCATTACCAAGTTCTTTGGCTTTTAGAAGTTGATCAGGAGAAAATCCGTTAAGTTTACGAAATAGTCTAGCATAATCTTTGGAATTCTTGTCCTTGTAGACGTCGCTTAATTGTGTCCCGTTATTTCCTTGGATGGTTGCCATTGTATATCTTCATATTATTTTACCTCTAATATTGACAAGCAAGTTTTGTGCCATTTTGCACAAAGAACTTAGCTAAATATCAAAAGTTTAGATTGTGGAAGATGCAAATAAGATGTATTTTGTAAGGTGAGCAATTTTTAACCTGATAACAACATGAATGATTGTGCGAAAATGTCATTGCTGTATTTAGAAATACACTTTTTGGTGTATATGCTGACATTAGCACTCGTAAAAAACATCAGGTTGGTTTTTCAAAAAAACCATAATATTAATATTTTATTGAGGGTAATATGTCGAAACGTATGCTTATTGATGCGCGACAATCTGAAGAAATACGGGTTGTTATTGCTTCGACCCAAGATGGTCGATTGTTGGAATACGATTATGAAAGTGCAAGTCGTAAGATTTATAAAGGGAATATATATTTGGCAAAAGTGGTTCGTATTGAACCGTCTTTGCAAGCAGCATTTGTTGAATATGGGCAAGATCGTCATGGATTTTTGCCGTTCAGTGATATTCACCCAGACTATTACAAACTTCCAGCAAATGGACAACTTAAGGATAAAGAAGGTAGTGCTGTAGCCCCTGAACAAGAAGAAGCACCTGCAGAAGAAATTATTGCAAGCGAAGATGCTCTTCACGTTGAAGAACATGCAGAGGGGGATGCAGTTGTAGCGACAGAAGAAGATGCAGAGAATATATCATCATTTCGGCGTGAACGTATGTATCGCCAATACAAGATTCAGGAAGTTATTAAAAAGGGGCAGGTCATCCTTGTTCAAGTTGCGCGCGAGCAACGTGGTGAAAAAGGAGCTGCGCTTACAACCTATTTAACATTAGCGGGTCGTTATTGCGTCTTAATGCCGAATGCAGGACGTGCCGGTGGCGTATCTAGAAAGATCAATGACAATGGTGATCGTCAACGATTAAAGCGAATTTTAGATGGTATTGAAGTTCCAGAAGGTATGGGGTTGATTATTCGCACAGCTGGTATGGATCGTACAAAGGTTGAGATCAAAAAGGATTTAGACTATTTGCTGAGGATTTGGCAAAAGATCCGGGATCTGACGTTGGCGTCTACAGCGCCTCAATTAATACATACTGAAGGCAACATTTTACAAAGATCTATTCGTGATTTGTATAACAAAGATATAGATGAAATTGTCGTCGAAGGTGATGAATCGTTCCAGATTACTAAAAGCTATATGAAGATTTTGATGCCAACGCATGTTAAAAAGGTAAAGTCATATGAAGATGAGGCTGCGCCTATGTTTCATCGCTCTGGCATGGAAGAGCAGTTAAGTGCGATTCAAGATACAAAGGTTCAGTTAAGGTCAGGTGGGTATCTGGTCATTAACACCACCGAAGCATTGGTTGCCATTGATGTAAACTCAGGACGATCAACCAAAGAGCGCCACATTGATGAGACAGCGTTGCGGACAAATTTGGAAGCTGCAGAAGAAGTTGCACGGCAGTTGCGTTTACGCGACCTTGCTGGATTGATTGTGATTGACTTTATTGATATGGATAATGAAGAGCACAATCAGCAGGTTGAACAACGGTTAAAAGACTTTTTGCAACATGATCGGGCTCGCATTCAGGTGGGTCAAATTAGCTCATTTGGGTTGTTGGAAATGTCCCGTCAACGATTGCGCCCAAGCTTGTTTGAATCAACGATGACAACCTGCGATATGTGCAGTGGAACTGGGCATGTTAGGGATGCAACAAGTTTAGCCGTTCAGGCATTCCGTGTGTTAGAAAGCAATACTCTCAATTCGAAAGAGGGTGATCAGTTTGTGTTAACACTGCCGGTTGCAGCAGCCTTTGTGTTATTTAATCATAAACGTCGTCAACTAACGCAATTAGAAGACCAACATAAAATTGGGATTGATATTCGTTTAGATGAAAAGATGATTGGGGATGAGTTCAAGTTGACTCAGAACGATAAAGAGATAAAAAGCTTTTATCGTGTGTCTAAAAAGGCTTTCCCCAAAATTCAATCTGTTGCGAACAAAGCTCAACAGAAGCCTAAACTACAGCCGATTGAGATGTATGACCTTCAAGATGAGGCATTGATTGAGAGTTATGCGCCCACAGAAGGGCAGCATGACGGTGAACGACGCCATCATCATAACAATCATCGTAATCGTAGGTTCAATGATCGTCGTAATAATAATCATCGGAATCGTAGGTTTAATGATCGTCGTCAGGAACAACAAAATACAGCACCAATGGCTGAAAAAAAATCATGGTGGAAACGTTTATTGCAAGGTTAAGAATATGTTAAAGCGAATAATATTGATGGCCACATGTTTGGTCGTCGGTTTGAACTCTTCTTCAGTAAAGGCTGATGCAGCAGAATGGAAGCAGGGTCACATATACCGTGACCCTCAACTTGAAAACTTTCTATTAACATTGCTACAGCCTTTGTATCGGGCAGCTGGCTTGAACCCCAGCTTAGTACAACCACGTGTGATTGTTAACCCTGCATACAATGCGTTTGCAACATTAGAAAACCTGGTGGTGGTTCATACAGGGTTTCTTGCCCAAACCAGTACAGTTGAAGAAATGGCTGGGGTATTAGCGCATGAAACGGGTCACCAAGCAGGGCGTCATATTATTAGAACCTTTGCAGGCGTAATACCAAAGGCAGCAACTACTATGATTCTGGGTGCCGCACTGGGCGGGGTGATCGGCGTGATAAGTGGTCGTCCCGAGGTTGGAATGGCAGGTATTTTGGCAGCGCAAAATATTGCAACCAGTCAGTTTACTGCCTATTCACGGATGCAAGAACGCACCGCCGATGACTATGCTGTGCGCTTAATGAAAAAGTTAAGTTGGCCATTGTGGGGGTTTCGT
>CAZMBF010000051.1:0-6621 GCA_964564365.1 uncultured Alphaproteobacteria bacterium | reverse complement strand
TGTTTCGGGATTGAGGACTAGGCCTGCTTTGCATCCAAAGCTGTGAATGTGTTGAAGAATTTGTTTGAGATTCTTATGGGTTAACTCACTGTGGATGTAAATGTGATTGGCGCCTGCGATGGCAAATGGCTCAATGAATTGTTCCGGGTTTTCGACCATTAAATGAACATCTAAGGGGATCATGGTGACATGGTGTAAGTCTGCGACCATTTTGGGGCCCAGCGTTAAGTCGGGCACAAAATGACCATCCATAACGTCAACATGTATCCAATCGGCGCCAGCGTCCTCAAGCATATAAGCTGTTTTGGCAAGCATGGCCCAATTGGCAGACAATATGGATGGTGCGACTTTCAATTAAGCCCCTGATTTTCAATGGTAATATCGGGTGCGTCGGGGGCTTTCATACCCACAACGTGATATCCGCTGTCCACATGAATGACATCGCCTGTAACACCGCTGGCCAAGTCACTTAATAAGTACAGCGCGGTTCCGCCTACATCTTCTTGAGTTGTGTTGCGACGCAATGGTGAGTTGGCTTCATTCCAGCGTAACATATATCGGAAATCGCTGATGCCTGCAGCAGCAAGTGTACGCATGGGGCCTGCAGAGATTGCATTGACGCGAATATTATCAGGGCCTAAGTCGGCGGCTAAATATTGCACGCTGGCTTCTAATGCTGCTTTTGCAACACCCATCACATTATAGTGAGGCATGACTTTCTCGGCGCCGTAATACGATAAGGTAACGCAGCTGCCGCCATTATTCATGATAGGCAGTAGCTTTTGGCATACGGCAGTGAATGAATAGCACGAGATATCCATGGTCATTTTAAAGTTATCGCGCGTGGTATTAACATACCTGCCTTTCAGTTCATTTTTATCAGAAAAGGCGACAGAGTGGACGATAAAGTCTAGCTTACCAAATTTCTTTTCAAGCTCTTGAGCCATGGCATCTATGCTTTGGTCGTTTTGAACATCGCATTGTACCATCAAAGGAGATCCAATGGTTTCAAGCAGGGGGGTAATACGCTTTAAGAAAATATCCCCTTGATAACTAAAAGCTATCTCAGCGCCATGGGCATGTAGCATCTTAGCAATACCCCATGCGATAGAATTTTCATTTGCAAGTCCCATAATCAGGCCTTTTTTGCCCGCCATTAGCAGGTTAGACATATAACTCTCCCTAAAAAATCAATTAATTGATGGTACTATTTTTTTAGGAAAAAATCCATAAGTTTGACACATTTACAATGATTATTGGAGCTATGGCGCCCTTTGCTCCACAATGCCACAGGTGTGGCAAGCAGGGGCAAACCTGCGCCGTTAAATAGGGAGCAGGCAGAGGCGCGTAAGCGCCGGGAGCCTGCGGGGTGGGTGGGCCCAGTAAATGTCACGTGACCGAAGGGAACTTGCCTATTTAGGGCTTTATTTTTTTAAAGACAAAAAACGTTGATATATGTATATTTCCCACAATATCTTTATATTTTTGGTACTTATATGAAACTATCTGAATTGTTGGAACGGATCGCGTGTTTCCAAGACACTTTATTATATACACTGCACAAAGGTGCGAATATCAACTCACTGCAAGATATCCAGATTCAAGGCATTAACTCTGATTCAAGGCTTGTTCAAAAAGGCGAGATTTTTGGAGTGTTTACGCCTGATGTAGATCAAGCCCTGATGCACTTAGAACAAGCGGTGCAGCGTGACGTCAATGTGATGGTGATCTCTGAAAAGATGATGAAAAAGATAACGGCTACCCCCTACATTAGTGAGCTGGTGTTGCTTGTCTGTAAACGTCCACGCCAGGTGTTTGCGAAATTAACATCAAAGTTTTATGGAACGCATCCACAACAGTGTGTGGCGGTCACGGGAACGGCGGGAAAGACATCTGTATGTTCACTAGTATTGCAATTGTGGAAGCACCTTAACATTCCCTCTGCAAGTATGGGAACCCTTGGTCTTCACCATAGTACGGAATATTTAGTGATGGAGTATACCTCTACACTGACAACGCCGGATCCTGTTTCAATGCATAAATGTTTAGCTGAATTGAAGCAAAAAGGGGTTGATCACATTGTGATGGAGGCCTCAAGCCATGGGTTGGATCAATATCGATTAGATGGTCTAAGATTTAAAGTGGCTGCGTTTACAAGCTTTTCTCAGGATCACTTAGACTATCACCCCACTATGGAAGTATATTTTGCCGCCAAGTTACGCTTATTCGAAGATTTAATCGCAAAAGATGGTTGGGCGATTCTGAATGCTGATATCCCCGAATATGATGCGTTGATGGACGCATGTCTCTTGCGGCATCACCCCATCTATTCCTATGGTATTAAGGGAAACTTTGTTCAATTGAAATCGATGACCATTAATAATACAGCTGGGCAGCGATTAGCTTTATCAATTCGTAATGTTGACCACGTTATTCAATTCCCACTGATGGGAAAAACGCAAGTGTATAACTTGATGTGTGCAATCGGTATTGTCATTTCAATGGGAGCAAAAATTGAAGCTGTTTTGAATGCTGTGGAGCGGATAGAGCCCGTACCAGGGCGCTTGAACTTTGCAGGAAAGCATCCTAATGGCGGTTTAGTTTATGTGGATTATGCCCATAAACCCCAAGCTTTAGAGCTGATCTTAAAAGACATGCGGCCTTATTGTAAGGGCAAGCTTCACGTTGTGTTTGGCTGTGGGGGAGATCGAGACAAAGATAAACGTTCGATCATGGGGCGCATCGCGCAAGAAAATGCAGATGTTGTAGTTGTAACCGATGATAACCCTAGAACCGAAGATCCCGCAACGATTCGATACCAGATTTTAAGTGGGTGTCCATCTGCAAAAGAAATCCCTGATCGCAAATCAGCCATTGAGTATGCGATTAATGCATTTGGGGCTGATGATATTTTAATTGTTGCGGGAAAAGGGCATGAGAAGCATCAGATTATTGGATCACACAAGATACCATTTGACGATATGCAGGTTGTAAGCGACTGCTTACGGGGTATTGCCGAATAAAGGAGCCAAGATATGTTAACTCTAAAGACCGTATTAAATTGTGTTCAAGGTTGGGAGAGCCCTCAGCTTGACGTGGATCAAGAGGTCAACACGTTTTCGATTGATACGCGCACCTTAAAGCCTGGGGATGTATTTGTGGCCTTACAAGGAGAAAAGCATCATGGAAATGCCTTTATTCCTGTTGCCATTCAGCAAGGTGCAATAGCCGTGATCACAGATCGTGAACCTGACTCAAAAGACATACCCTATATTTTGGTTGAGGATAGTTTAACGGCATTAAGAACCATTGGCGTGTATCAACGAAGTATGTTTTACGGCAAAGTATGCGGGGTTACAGGGTCTGTGGGAAAAACGAGTGTTAAAGAAGCCCTTAGTTGCGTGATGCGTCAGATGGGGGTGACGGTTCATGCAAGCGATAAGAGCTATAATAACCATATTGGTGTTCCCTTAACCCTGGCTAACATGTCCGAAAGCGCAGACATAGCAGTGATAGAGATAGGGATGAATCACCCCGGCGAAATTCTGGAATTAACGCAGCTGGTGCGTCCAGATGTTGCTATTGTGACGGCTGTGGGGCCTGGGCACATTGAGTTTTTCAATTCCGTTGAGGACATAGCTAAGGAAAAGGTATCTATTGCAGCAGCATTAGTGGATAACGGGATTGCCGTGGTGCCAGCCGATTCAGAATTCTTTCATTTGATGGAACGTGCCGTAACGCGCGGATATCATCGGTCTGTCGTATCGTTTGGAACGGCTCAGCAATCTAATGTGCGTGGATTGTCAGTGGAATCACAGGGTTCAACCTTACATGTAAAGGCGTCTGTTTTTAATGACGAGGTTTCGTATTCGCTTCCCACGATAAATTATGCATGGATCAATAATAGCCTGGCGATTTTAGCTGCTGCACATGCGTTAGGGTTTGATGTGAAGGCAGCAGCAAACTACCTTGCAAAACTTCCTAAGGTTGATGGACGAGGTCGCACGTATACCGTAACCATAGATGGCATGCAGATTACGTTGATTGACGATGCATATAATGCGAATCCCATGTCAATGAAGGCGGCTCTAGAAACGTTATCACGGTATGATGGTCGTAAAGTTGCCGTTATTGGCGATATGCGCGAGTTAGGCAAGTTTGGCGAACGATACCACCAAGAAATAGGCCAATTGTGTAACAATCTTAAGATCGACAAGGTGTTAACCTGCGGTGAATTGATGCAGCATGCGTATAACGAATTGTCAGAAGGCCAACGTTTAGCTCATGTGGCAGACTATACTCACGTGATGGGATTGCTTGCAGATCAATTGCACGATGGGGATGTAGTGCTATTCAAGGCATCCAACGGCGTGAAGTTGCACAAAGTTGTAGCAGAAGTGTTGGAAGTTTAACCGGCGGCACCTTCATCCCTAAATAGGCTCCTTCGCGATGCTCAGGAGACTTTTCTCTATAGCCCACCCAACCTGGATGAAGCCCGTTGGGCTTCACTGCGGTTTTCCCACCCTTGACGGCGCATAGCGCCGTCATAAGGGAGCAGGCAGGCCAGTAAATGTCACGTGACCGAAGGGAACGTGCCTATTTAGGACTTTAATTTAAGCTTTTTGCAAGTCGTATGAACTCTTCGACAGTGAGGGTTTCTGCACGTCGGGTTGGGTCAATCCCTGTCGTTTCAAAAATGCTGGCAGGCAAATGTTTAAGTGTGGACTTTAACATCTTACGACGTTGAGAAAAAGCTTGCTTTACTAAACGTTCCATACAACCAAATTCTACTGTTAACGGTTGATGTTTGGGTGCTATGTGTACGACGGACGATGTAACTTTGGGAGGTGGCGTAAAAAGGTGAGGGGGAAGATCAAACACTTTTTTTGCACGCGCCAACCACTGCACCATAATTGATAGGCGGCCATAATCCTTTGAGGAGGGATTGGCAACGATGCGGTCTACCACTTCTTTTTGAAACATTAGAGTTAACGACTCGATCTTGTCGATCAATGGGAGCCATTTAAATAAGAGCTCTGTACCTATGTTATAAGGTAAGTTGGCGATAATTTTAACGGGTTTGTCTTGGCTGATGAGGGCTGTATAGTCTGCTTTCATGGCGTCGTGATGCAAAATGTTTAACCGGTTATCATTTAAATCCTGCAGCGCGGTAACGCATGTGGGATCCATTTCGATGGCAATGACTTCGTCAGCACCTTGATCTAGGATCGCTCGAGTTAAGCCTCCGGGACCTGGTCCGATTTCAATGACTCTTCGTCCTTTCAGATCGCCTGCGGCAGCGGCAACTTTATACGTGATATTTTCGTCTAACAAAAAGTTTTGACCCAAAGATTTTTTGGGCAAGAGGTTATAACGAACCATAATCTCTTTAAGTGTGGGGCGATGCGTCATTGGCGGAACCGTTAATATGTCTGTTGGCACAATAGGCATAAATAATGTGTTCTGCAACGATAAACTTTACAATCTACTCCTAAGAGATACCAGGGGGGAGCACGATCAGTTCGATTAACTTTGTATTTACTTAATGGGTCTATGATTAATGAAACAATATAAGAAAGTCATTATGGTTAAGGTGATGGATAGCTTAATGTACTCATCGAGTCTAAGTCGACTTTGCCCATTAATCGCAAAGCGGATGAAGACAAGTGGAAAGTTTAATGTAAGTGAAGTGTCTGAAACTTACACTGATGACACTTCGGATATTGCTGAAATTCAGTCAAAACCTTTAATCAAGATTTTGTCACTATTAAAACTGAATCATCTTTCAGAGTCTAAAGAATTGGAAATTATAACCTATAGTGAAGATCTGTTGGCGCAACTAAAAGATCTACAATGCCACGTTTTGTTAGGTGAAATTTCTTATGAAGAGCTAGAGAGTTTAGAGAAATCCTTAAAACAATTGCCTGGAAAATTAGGGCATATGCCGAATGACTTACTGGATATCGTCACTAATATTCAAGTACGTGTAGCTGTAGAGCTGGCTAAATTCCAACGCACATGCGTTTAATTACTTTCTACGGCGCCCTTCACCCCACAATGCCACAAGGTGGCACGCAGGGGTGAACCTGCGCCGTCATTAGGGGAGCAAGCATAGGCGGCGTTAGCGCCGGGAGCTTGCGGGGCCGGGCGGGCTTCTTAAATGTCACGTGACCAAAGGGAACGTGCCAATATACGATTATATACACGACCCCATAGCCAAATGTAAGTACCTGTTAAGCTGTCATGGGTTCCGATGTTGTAATTGATCACCGATGGAGATATTTCCCACTCGCCAGAGTGATGTTTTCGATATACTTCACCCATATAGCTGCCAAATAATTTCATTCTATCTTTCCCCTTGGCATGCATCTTGCATGGTTAGTGTTAGCGAATAAAAAAGAATCTGTAAATGAGAATGAATAGAAATACAAAACATCAAAACATTCACTTTAAACACCAGTTGCTTCTGGTTTGTGGATTCTTTTTGTTCGTTACAGGGTTAGATGCAAAACGTGTTGCACCTAAAGTAACAAACACACAAGTTTCAACGCGTATTAAGGATGTTGCATTTTTAGATGGTGTGCGTGAAAATCAGCTAATTGGTTACGGTATTGTTGTGGG
>CAZMBF010000050.1:0-6701 GCA_964564365.1 uncultured Alphaproteobacteria bacterium | reverse complement strand
TCATTAGATTACTTCATCTAACGCTCTTCTTAAAGCTGGTCCATACCATTAGTTATGTTAAATGAAAGCTCCATCAAAACCATGTAAGCGAGAGCTTTTATGGCGTAGTTGCAACTGCCCAGATCACGACAAGGTCGCCAACAAGAGCTGTGATTCTTTTGCGTCAAAGGTAAGAAAAAACACCCACAGGTGCGGGTGTTTTTTGTAAAGTATAGTTCTAATTAGTTTTTAATTTTTGCTGTGCCACTTGTTGTGAGGTTGCCTGTGTACTCTGTAGTTAATTTAACAGACATCGTGCCAGCGCCATTCACAGTAATGTCACCATTTCCTGTAACTTTTTTAACTGTTAATTTTTTACCACTAGCAACTACGAACGTAACCCCGGCATTTGTGACATCCAACTCGTCTATCGTTACGTTTTCATTGACAGTAACTGTTGGTGTTGCTCCGGCCAAAAGCGTATACTTTTTCATAGTCGTTGGCGCACTGAAGGCGTGTGCTGCAGAGCCGCCAACATTGATGTTAGCGTTGCTAAATATCATTGTACCCGTGCTAGCGCCTACAGTGATATTTTCGTCAGCTGCGGCATGTTGAGTTAATGTAGTCACAGTCATTTTCTTTCCAGTTCCAGGAACGAATTCAACCGCCGTTGCATCTTGCAAATCATATTCAGTTATTAGCGTATCTGCGGTTGTTCCGCCTGTTACTTTTGCAGAAACTCCCGCAGATGTTATCTTCGTTACTGTTCCACCACCAGTCAGTACTAGGTTACCACGATGGCCTGTAAATGTTGTTCTGGGAGTTTTAGCAAACGTTGTAGAACCTGTGCCCAACGCAACTGAGCCGGTGTAAGTTGATGCATCACCAAATGCAACTGATTTTGTGACAGAACTTAATATTAAGTTGCCTGATCCAGCTAATGCGCCAGCTAGGTTTAGGCCACATGCATCTTCCATCGTTAAAGCGCCATTCAGTGTCGTAGCTCCATGAACGATTAAAACACCGCTTGTTGCAGCAACGGCACCAGTAAATGTTGCGTTACCGTCAACAGACGCAACACCGCCTCCTGCAATTCCGAAAGCTCCAGTGAATGTTGCATTTCCACCAACGTGTAACGATGTGGCAGATGCGACAAACGTGTTGCGATTAACAGTAAGGTTTTCATACACATCCATACCGCCCGCCGTTGTTAGGTCTGATGTAGCTCCAGACAAGGTCATATTTCCTCTAACGATCGTGATACCGTCTGTGCCGACTCCTGGAACAGAAATAAAGCTATTGGTTGTTGCAAAGTTTCCTTTAACCAACAATGTATTTCCTGAACCATTCATGCCACTAAGTGTAAACGTTGTGCTACCTGAAACGCTTCCATGTACAGTAACGTTACCAGCGCCTGGTTGCAGAGTTTTTGAACCTGAAACGCTTCCATGTACAGTAACGTTACCAGCGCCAGTGGCAACAGTGCCAGAGCCAGAAACGTCTTCCGTTGCTGTAAAGTTACCTGCACCGTTAGTAACGCTTCCAGCACCAGAGATAGAGACTGCCGTAAAGTTACCTGCACCATTGCTAATAGCTCCCGTGGTAGAAATAGCCCCTGCCGTAAAGTCTCCGCCTGTGCTTGTAACTGCGGCCGTGCCAGAAATAGCGTCCGATACAAAGGTGCCCGTTCCTTTGGTAATAGAGGCTTTACCTGAAATGTCTCCCGCTTCAAAGTTAGCCGCTGCAGAAACAGTAACAGTTGTATCCGAAATAGCTCCAGTTGTGAGGTTCGATCCACCATTTCCATCTAGGGTTCCTTCACCTGACACGGCGCCACAACTAGTCCAAGTAGCTCGTGTTAAGGTCGCTCCCTGTGCAATGTTAACTGGGCCACCTAAACCTGCATTATCAAGTGTTAAGCTTCTTAGAATATTTAATTGTACGCCGGTAAAGCTTGAAAGATCTGGCAAAGTAACCGCTCCACCCAAATAGAACATAACATCCGTAACGCTATTTGGCCCCAGGGCACCAGAAACAACTATTCTTGGCGCAGTAGCATGATTGCTTACAAAATAAACATGTACACCATTTGCTAGAGTTATGCCTCCAGATTGGGTCAGCACCATATCGCCATTACTATCATTGAAGGGCATAAGGTAAAATCTTTCGTCTGCTTGTAAGGTTACCGTACCCGTGTGATCAGCTGTGGCTGCCCCAAAAGCAATTATCTGCTGATAATCAGCAGCTCCAACATGGGCTGCTGTAACGTCCGCTCCGGTCGAGTCAATTAACGTGGCGGCTGCCAAGCTTTGTGCGCCCAACATCAGGGTTGTAACCGCAACGGTGTTTTTTAATAAGGTTTTGAAATTTTTAGTCATTTTATTATCCTTTTATGGTTTTTTTGTTTGAATCTGTAGCTGATATGTTACAGCACAGTTTTTTCTTTTGCCTTGCTGGCAATAATTCTATTTTTTCATGAAGTTCTTAAAAATTTGTAAACTTTCTTGACTTTTGTGTGACAGCCAAAGACACAGGGGTTGACGTGCGGGGAATTTACTTTTAAAACTCGGCAAAATACAAAACAGAGGGTTTTATCCCTCTGTTTTAGTTACTCTAATGACTAAGAATTTAACGTTATCAAAAAACAATTGCTGCTTCAGATAAGCACATCTTACGTACTTTTGATTAAGAAAGCGTAAACAAAACGTTCATTTCTAACAAATGCGTTTTATTGGTCTCAATATTAATCACACACCTCATGAGTTCCCTCGATTTCTAAGCGATAACCTTTTCATGTATCATCAGGGAGGTAGTAATCTTAAGTGAAAGGAACGCTTATAGAGAGCTCTAGTCTTAAGAGGGCAAGCATCCAGAACGACCACTTTTTGCTATGTTCTTCCAAACAATCGTTCTATATCGGCTTTGCGAAGCTTAATATATGTTGGGCGACCATGGTTGCACTGTCCCGAAAATGGGGTTACCTCCATATCTCGCAATAGCTGATTCATCTCGGGCGTTGTAAGTCTTCTTCCCGCCTTAATGCTACCTTTGCATGCGAGTTCAGCGCAAATTTCGTACACTTTTTCTTGTAAGGTTAACTCTGGCGAGATGTGTGTAATTTGATCCGCAAGATCTTGCAACAAGACCTTCGCATCAGCACCCGTTAACAATGACGGAATTTCTTTGATTTGAATTGCGGTTAGACCAAAAACATCGATGACTAACCCTAGTTGCTCTAGCTGAGGCTTTAACGATAACAATGCCTCACGCTGAGATTCGGAAATTTCAACAATTTCAGGTATCAACAACGCCTGCTTCATCACTCCATTTTCAGCCAACTGGCGTTTCATTTTTTCATAAGTCAAGCGCTCGTGCGCCGCGTGTTGATCAATAATAATCATATCCGTTTCAGTTTGAGCCACGATATATGTGTCATAGACTTGGGCAACCGCGCGACCTAAATACCCTATGGAAGGGTCGTCAACTTGCAACATGATGTCCGTTGGTTCGACCTCGGAAAAGACCCTCCTCGATTCCAACATCTGATGTCCGACGGTTTCAAAAGTCTTTTGAGGCACAAACGGCGTAAACCCCTTAGACTGATGACCTCCACGATATCCACCTTGGGAATGTCCCGAAGACCTATGAAAATCAAATGTGTTGGAGGGCGAAGAGTTTCCCGCTCTTGGTTCAAACATCTGAATAGCATCAATTGCCGCCTGGTGAATCGTAGATGACGTCAAGTGGCTGACTTGTGTTAGGTGCTGACGAACAACCGAAACAATCAAGTTTCGTATTAACTGAGTATCCTGGAAGCGAACTTCTGTCTTCGCGGGGTGCACGTTTACATCTAAGTAATCTGTTGGTAACGTAAGCATCAATACCAGCATTGGATGGCGGTCTTTTGCAATTAAGTCTGAGTAGCTGGCTCTTACAGCTCCACCCAGCAACTTGTCTTGAACTGGGCGTCCATTAACAAACAAGTATTGATGTTGGCTGGTGCTGCGATGAAGTGTCGGCAACCCCACATATCCAGATACATGAACATAGTCTCGCTGACCCTCAACCCCCAAGGCATTCTTAATAAAATCTGCACCCAAAACCGAACTTAAGCGCTCTTTAAGGTCTTCAGCTGGGCTATACTCAAAAATTTGGCGAGATTCGTCGCGCAATGAAAAACCAACGGTTGGATTGGCCAAGGCAATCTTGGTTAATACATCAACTATATGTCCTTGTTCTGTTTTTGGGCTACGCAAAAACTTAAGCCTGGCAGGAGTTGCAAAGAACAAATCCCGAACCTCTACAATCGTTCCTTTTGGAAGGCTTGCCGGAGCAATGTCCAGTTTATGTCCACCCTCGACATTCAAGATCCAAGCTTGGTTTGCTTTTGAGTCATGCGTTGTGATGCTTAATCGACTAACAGACCCGATTGAGGGCAATGCCTCGCCGCGAAACCCCATGGTATTGATGTTCATCAAATCATTGTCGGGCAGCTTAGATGTCGCATGGCGTTCAACACACAAAAACAAATCATCTTTCGCCATACCCGAGCCATTGTCGCGTACTACAATCAAACTTTGACCCCCATCACGAATGGTGACATCAATTTGAGTACTTCCTGCATCCAGGGCGTTTTCGACCAGCTCCTTTACTGCAGATGCGGGGCGTTCAACCACCTCTCCAGCGGCGATGCGATTTATGGTCATCGGATCTAATAAACGAATTGACATGTGCGTGATTCCTTGAATATTCACACATTAAACCCGATGTGTGAGTTTTGCAACAGGAATGTAAGCCATAACAAAAAGATGTTTCACCTCCACGGGAAGCGTTTTTCATCAGCGTTATCTTGAATCATTTGAATCTTTCCTTGTGCGTCTTTCCATAGGGCGCAGCCTCCTGAAACCTCTTGCCCGCCATGCAATGTGATCTTACTAATCTTTGGAAAGCCCACTACATGAACTGGCGCGTCTGTTGACATAAGGTCATTAGGATCTTTTACAACTTCCACCTTAAGCGTTTCATCGCCTTTAAGGGGTTGGATCACCCACCCCCAGTCAAAGGGTTTTATCCACTGAGAGTTTGATTTGGAGAGTTTTTCAAGCTCATGCAGAGCGCCAATGCCTTTCCAGTCTTGGCTTACAAAGTTTGGGCGGCCTGACTGCGTTAACAGCACAGACTCTCCCGCCATAATCCCAATCCGGGATCGATCATAGGACACCATTAGAAAGACATCTTTCTTTGGCAGGAAAAATGCAATAACAACCAGCGGAGCCCCCAACCATCGCAAGCGATGCGTCCAAATCAACCACCAAAACGATCCTGCCAAGATCAGAATCATAAACCACTCACTGCGCACCCCAACAGGTACATAGGTTCCTGGCCAACTGTTGATTGTATTGGCTAACACCATCAATACCTTGCAACCCCAGGTCATTAACACCAATGGGATGCTTTGCAACCCAAACAGCATGCTGAGCACAACAACAATCGCCATGGGCATAATCCAAAACGACATTAAGGGAATGGCAATAAGGTTAGCCTCAACGCTATGCCACGAAAACCTGTGAAAGGTGTGCATAATAAACGGCAGGGTTGCCAAACTTGCAATCAATGAACTTAAGGCCGACCCACCAAGGTACACCATTCCTTTTTTCAACGTCGAAGCGTCCTGTTTTGCGTAAAAGCTCCATGATCGGTCTCGAAAATATTCATAGCTTCCGATCAAACCGATCACGGCGGCAAACGACATTTGAAAGCTGGGGCTATACATAGATTCTGGTTTCATGGCTAGCACGCCTAAGGCAGCCCACGCAACTGATCGCAACGATACGGGGTCGCGATCCCACACGACACCGCCCATAATCAAACTAAACATGATAAATGCGCGAATAGTAGGGATGCTTTCTCCCGAGATTTTGAGGTAAAAAAAGCTGCACAACACCGCCAATACGGCTGCAATCTTTTTAAGCGGCCAATGCAAAGCAATATGAGTTGAAAAACCTAGGCCCCGCCTAAATATCAAAAACATCATGCCTCCAATTAAACTAAGATGCAGGCCTGATATCGCAAGAATGTGGGCAATGCCCGAGCCTGCAAAATCATCGCGAATGGATCGATCGATGCCCGTTACAAAGCCCGTGATTAGCGCGATGGCGATCTCACCGGGTTGTCCAAGCTGTTCATTTCTGATTTTTTGTGTGATTGTATATCTTAAGCGCTCAAACCAACCATATTCTTCTTTGGGCTCATACACTTTAATCGAAGATGTTCCTCCAAACCCGACGGCCTCGACGCCTTGAAAGAACGACCAAAATTGAAAGTCATAGTTCAGAGGGGTTTCTCTGGGTGGAACTGGTGAAAGTCGCACATAGGCTTTTATGCGCGCACCGGGTCTTAATTGCGATAAAAACTGTTCATTAGTCTGATCCTTCTTGTGTCGAAAGTTAACGCGAATTCGATTAAATGACCTGTCTTTCGCCTTTATATCATCTAGCAACAAGCGAATCTGCCCGCTCATTACATCAATATTGCTGACCGTGGCGTATATTCGCCCACCCCAATCGGAATCTAGCCTATGGTAGTTAGAGGCTATCAATTCTGTTTTGTGCGCCGAAAAAAACATCCCAAAAGCTGCGAACACAATCCCGATACCTCCGTATGCCCAAAGAGTTTTGCGCAATACAACAATTGCAACCAGCCCAAATGCGATTGTCCCATAG
>CAZMBF010000049.1:0-6723 GCA_964564365.1 uncultured Alphaproteobacteria bacterium | reverse complement strand
CGAGTATTACCGCGAACTTGTCGTAAAGTCGCCACATGATCGATATTAACGCCTTAGAACAAGAAGTAATGTTGTCTATTCAGAATGCAACTTCCCCGGAATCTTTAGAAGCTATTCGTGTGGACATCTCGGGTAAAAGCGGAAAATTGACGATGGCCATGAAAGACTTGGCTAATATGTCTGTTGAGGAAAAACGTCAAGTAGGGCAGGCATTAAACGCCTTTCGAGATCGATTTGCGGGCGTATTATGCGAAAGAAAAGCACTCTTAGAGAAAGGGCTGCTTGATGAACGCTTAAAGACTGAGCGCATAGATATGACGTTGCCAGTCAAATCTCAACATGCAGGGCGTTTGCATCCCATTACGCAGGTTGTTGAAGAGGTGAGTGATATTTGGGCCCAGATGGGGTTTAGCGTTGCTGAGGGACCCGAAATTGAAACGGATCACCATAACTTTTCAGCATTAAACATCCCTGAAGATCATCCTGCACGTCAGATGCATGATACCTTTTACGTGCAGAGTGAAACCGTTGCGCATTTATTGCGCACGCATACGTCTCCAGTACAAGTACGCACTATGCTGGCTCATCAGCCGCCCATACGTATTATTGCGCCAGGCAGAGTGTACCGGTGTGACTCGGATCAAACGCATGCACCCATGTTTCACCAGATTGAAGGTCTGTATATAGATGTTGCTGAAAAAGTTCACATGGGACATTTGAAAAGTTGTATCGAGACATTTTGCCGTGCGTTCTTTGATGCTGCGGCACTTCCTATTCGTTTTCGCCCAAGTTTTTTCCCCTTTACAGAGCCATCTGCCGAAGTTGATATTGGCTGTAAGCGCAGTAAAGATGGAGTGCAAATTGGTATGGGCAGCGATTGGTTAGAGATTATGGGGTGTGGTATGGTACACCCTGCGGTGCTTAAGAATTGTGGGATTGATCCTGAGATATACCAAGGGCTTGCCTTTGGTATGGGGGTTGAGCGTCTGGCGATGTTGAAATACAACATTCCAGATTTGCGAACCTTTTTTGAAGGGCATACGCAATGGATCCAACACTATGGATTCTCACCTTATTCAACACGCTACCGCACACAAGAGGAAATGCTATGAAGTTTACATTATCATGGTTGTATGAGCATTTACGTACAAAGGAAGCATTGGCAGATTTAATGCATCATTTAACAATGTTGGGAATTGAGGTGGAATCATTTGATGATCCGTCACCTCGATTGGCCCCGTTTTTGATTGCGGAAATTACAACGTTAGATAAGCATCCGAATGCTGATCGTTTAAATGTATGTCAGGTTCAAATTTCTTCAAATCCTTCCGAACCGTTGATTCAGGTTGTATGTGGTGCACCGAATGTGTACCAGGGAATGAAAACCGTGTTTGCCCATATCGGCACGCATATTCCTGGGTTGGACATCACTCTTAAGGCAGGAAATATCCGTGGTATTGCAAGTTATGGGATGTTGTGTTCGTTGAATGAGTTGGGACTTGGGCAAGATCAAGACGGTATCGTTGATTTGCCGAAAGAGTCTCCGGTGGGGCATCCATTCGCTAAAACCTTTGGTCATGATGATCCTGTTATTGAGGTGAGTATAACGCCTAACCGTGCGGACTGTTTCGGTGTTATTGGCATTGCCCGGGATATTGCTGCAGCGGGATTCGGCGAATATATTCCCAGAAAAACTCCGGTTATTACAGGGAAGAATAAGTGCTCAAAATCAGTTAGTATATCTGCAAAGGCTGAATGTTCTGTGTATAAGGGCCGAGAGATTCGTAACATTAAAAACACGCAAAGCCCTGAGTGGTTACAACAACGATTGCGGAAAATAGGGTTAGAGCCTATTTCAGCCGTTGTGGACATCACAAACTATGTAAACTATGACCTATGTCGCCCTTTGCATGCATTTGATGCAGACAAAGTCGGTTCAAATATCTTTGTTCGCCATGCCCAAGAAGGCGAAGTGTTCAAAGGTCTAAACGAAAAAGATTATACATTGTCTCAGCACCATGTGGTGATAGCCGATGAAATTAACCCACTTGCAATTGCAGGAGTGTTGGGTGGTTTAGACAGCGGAACAACGATGGATACAACGTCGATCTTTTTAGAGTCTGCATTGTTTCATGCAACTGCGGTAAGCACTGCAGGGCGTGATCTGAATATTCATACTGATTCAAGAGTGCGCTTTGAACGTGGTATTGACCCAGAATCGGTGCTTTTAGGATTAGATATCGCAACACAGATGATTTTAGACATCTGTGGTGGTGAAGCCAGTGATATTGTTGCTGCAGGTAAGGTTCCAACGAATATCAAAGAAATTCAACTGTCGTTGGATAAGGTAAAGTTATTAACAGGGCTATCAATACCAACCAATGTAATACAAACCTATCTTAAAGGATTAGGGTTCACAAATATACATACCGCACCAGGGAATATGCTAAAGGTGACAACGCCTTCCTGGAGGTTTGATATCTCGATAGAACAAGATGTGATTGAAGAGATTCTGCGCATGCATGGGTATGATAATTTGTCGACAGTACATTTGGATATGAAGCCTGGGTATAAAGCAAACTCTTATGCTCAAAGCATTCCGTTAAAAGCTAAAAAGATTCTTGCGACATTAGGCCTGAACGAAAGTATTCATTATGCATTTATCAGTCAGAAACTGGCTGAACACTTTGCTGCCGGTCAGCAGGTTGTAGAGTTGATTAACCCGATTAGTCAGCAGCTAAGCCATATGCGCCCATCATTGATACCGTCGCTGTTGGAAACTGTTCAGCATAACGTTGCGTATCAACATAAACATTTAAACATCTTTGAAGTTGGGGCTATGTATAAGGGGTTAGAGCCCAAGGATCAAGAAACTGTTGCTGCTGCTGTTATTACAGGAGAAACCACCGCTGCGGATTGGCGTAAACGAAATCGAGCATATGATGTGTTTGACATTAAAGCTATCGCCTTGAATCTATTAGATCAACTTGGGTTGAAAACGGATACGATTCAAATCGACAGTGAAGGAGCACCATCGTGGTATCATCCGGGGCAAAGTGCTGCGTTAAAACTTGGGCCTAAGTTGATTTTGGGGTACATAGGGCGGTTGCATCCACTTACAGAGCAAAGCTTTGATTTAAGTCAATCAGTATTTGCGTGCGAAGTATTTTTAGATAGACTTCCATTAAAGCCAGCAAAGTGCATAGCTTTTGTGCAGAATGTATTGCAGTCTGTTGAACGTGATTTTGCATTTATTGTGGATAAAGACGTGCCTGCTGCAAAGCTGATCAGGGCCGTTGAAAGCGCTGATAAAGAGTTTGTTCGTGAGGTTCGTTTGTTTGACGTATATGCGGGCAAAGGGGTTCCTGAAGGAAAGAAATCGATGGCGGTAAGTGTGACCTTTACCCCCAAAGATGCGACATTGAATGAGGCTCAGATTCAAGAATTAAGCCAAAAAGTGGTGGCGTCTATCACAAAGGCTACGGGTGGAGAATTAAGGGGTGCACTAGCATGACACAACAACATAAGCATATACGTAATTTTGCGATTATTGCGCACATTGACCACGGTAAATCGACGTTGGCTGATCGTTTAATTGAATTCTGTCAGGCGGTAAGTTCGCGTGATATGAAAGAACAAATCCTGGACAGCATGGATATTGAGCGTGAACGTGGAATTACCATTAAAGCGCAGACTGTGCGGTTAAAGTATACGGCTAAGGATGGTGAAACCTATCAACTCAACTTGATTGATACGCCTGGACATGTGGACTTTTCTTACGAAGTCAGCCGTTCATTAGCTGCGTGCGAAGGGTCGTTGCTGGTTGTGGATGCGTCCCAAGGTGTTGAAGCTCAAACGTTAGCAAACGTCTATTTAGCCCTTGATAGCGGACATGAAATAGTTCCCATCTTAAATAAGATTGACTTGCCTGCGGCAGAGCCTCATAAGGTTAAGCAAGAAATTGAAGATGTAATTGGCTTGGATACGTCTGATGCAGTAATGATTTCTGCAAAGGCGGGTATTGGCATTCAAGATGTCTTAGAAGCCATCGTCACCCGATTGCCAGCCCCGGCTGGAAACCCTGAGGGGGCTTTGCAAGCGCTTTTGATTGACGGGTGGTATGACACCTACCTTGGTGTGATGATTCTTGTGCGAGTCAAGGAAGGCGTGATGCGCAAGGGGGCGAAGATTCAAATGATGTCCACTAAAGAAACCTATACCGTTGAACAGATGGGTATCTTTAGTCCTAAAAAAGAACCTGTGGATGCGTTGCATCCAGGCGAGGTGGGGTATATTACAGCAGGTATTAAATATGTTGCCGACTTAAGTGTGGGGGATACCATTACAACCGAACGCAATCCAGCCGCCGCACCGCTTGCGGGCTTTAAGCCCAGTGTTCCAGTTGTGTTCTGTGGATTGTTTCCATCCGATGCCGCTGAGTTTGAAGTGTTGCGTGAAAGCCTTGCAAAGCTGCGTTTAAATGATGCAAGTTTCATTTTTGAGACAGATCATTCACCAGCGCTGGGTATGGGGTTTAGATGTGGGTTTTTAGGTTTGTTACATCTTGAAATCATTCAAGAACGTTTAGAGCGTGAGTTTAACTTAGACCTTATCACTACGGCACCCAGCGTTGTGTATAAGATCTATCAAAAAAATGGCACTGTGATGGATATTCATAACCCCGCAGATTTGCCTGATATTATGAAAATTGAAAAGATCGAAGAGCCCTGGATTAAAGCAACGATTATGGTGCCGGATGAATACTTAGGGTCGGTGTTGGCTTTATGTACGGATCGTCGAGGTCAACAGGTTGATTTGACCTATGCTGGAAATCGCGCAATGGCGGTGTATCGCTTGCCATTAAACGAAGTAGTGTTTGATTTCTATGACAGGCTTAAATCGGTCTCTAGAGGGTATGCAAGCTTTGACTATCATATGGATGGTTATTCCGAAGAAAACCTTGTAAAATTAGCCATTTTAGTAAATGGCGAACCAGTTGAAGCTTTGTCGTGTATCGTTCAACGTGATCGGGCAGAAACGCGAGGACGTGTATTGTGTGAAAAGCTAAAAGAGCTGATTCCAAGGCAGCTGTTCCAGATTGCTATTCAAGCGGCCATTGGTGGAAAAATCATCGCACGCGAGACTGTTTCTGCGATGCGTAAGGATGTTACTGCAAAGTGTTATGGTGGTGATATCAGTCGTAAGCGTAAGCTGCTAGACAAACAGCGCGAGGGTAAAAAGCGCATGCGCCAATTTGGGAACGTAGAGATCCCTCAATCGGCATTAATCGCTGCACTCAAGGTTGGCGATTAATCATTTAGTAATCTAATTTAGATAAAGTTTTCATTAGTTCGTTATTTTTGAGTGTTTTCATGAAAACTTTACTTCTTCTAGGGGCTTGCGTGCTTAGCATTTCGCTTGGTTTTGGTCGTGGGGCGTCATCAGAGACATTCTCGCGCAGGTCTTCAAGCCAACAACAAGATTTGTTAGCAAACCTTGCAGCAATTAAGGCTGCTACAGCAAAAATTGAAGAATCTCTTGCGATTGATGAGGCCGAGCGATCCACCGTTAATTCTTCTAGTGGAGATAGTCGTTCTGGTTCTCCCATTCAAGTTACAGAACAAAGAATAAGTATTAACCAAGAAGATATGAATCGATTGGTGAACGATATTTATCAGATTGCACTTGCAAAGTTAAAGGCGCTTCAAACTGATGATGTGTCAAAAATAGGCATGGGTGAGGCTGTGCGCTTAGGCAAGCAATCTCAAATAATGCTCAACCCAAGTCAGGCGATTGCAGATGCTTTGGCACCCCAGATACTGCTTATCTCAAATAGTTTTGACGTTAAGCAATTTAGAAAGATGATTCTTGATGCGGCGCTTGGTTCTAGGCATTTGATTGAAGAATACAATAGGTATGTCCAGTCAAAAGATTATAGGTCTAAGGTATATAGACTAAAACAGATGCAACTGGCTTTAGATGCTAAAGTGCAAGAAAAACTACGGGACATCGTTTATGATAAGAAAAGGTCTGATGAGAGTTCGGATGGATCTTATTACATTTCTAGCCATGGAAGGATGCTTATTAACAACTTCGCAAATGAATATGTAAAGCTAGGATTGATGCGCAAGAACGGTATAACTAAAGATAAGTCATTAATGCGATTAGATTCTAATCGACCAATAATACCTGGTTCTGTAGAGCGCCAGATAGTAACGGATACTATCGAAACTTTATTTGGTCTAGGCACTAGTCAGTTAGATCTGACCCATTCGGGTATAGTTATTGATTATATGATGTTATTAAAGGCGGGGATTAATTTTCCTTCGTTAAGTCATAAGTATTACACTGTAGTGGGTAAAAAACTATTCAAAACAGAGCATCAAGATGGGTCGTATGTCGTGAATAAAGATGCCAAAGTGGATTATGACATGGCAGAAGAAGAGTTGATAGCGCTTAAAGGTATCGTGCAGGGAGTGCTGACAAAAGCGCTTGAACAGAGCAAGCTTAAAGCTCATATGTTTTTGCCTATTCGCTTGATGCTAAGTGCAAAGCTAGAGCTACCAGCTAACGATAGTTCTGAAAATTTGGAAGATGGCTCTACCTAAGCTGAATCCGCTCGCCCACCACCATATCCTGATAGGGTTTAAACGACCAGGGTTTTGCGGGCCCCTTGGAGAAAGATCGTTTGCGCTTGATACGCAGGGCAGAAATGGATTTGGT
>CAZMBF010000048.1:0-6992 GCA_964564365.1 uncultured Alphaproteobacteria bacterium | reverse complement strand
GCAAGCAAAACCAACAAGGATAAAGCTGGTGATACACATCACCGTGGATCGTTTATCTATGTTTTTCAATCAATTGTCAAGCAATTTAGCTTTTTGATGTTGGTTCTGTAACGATCGCTTCCTTTCGCACCGGCACAAATCCCCATGTTCCTCCATGAAGAGCAATGTGGAAAAGAACTAAGCCAACAATAGTATTGACAGTATGAACGAGGATCTCTCCCGACCCTAGAAAATCTAAAGCAGCCCCAACAACTCCGCCAAGCAATATAGCAATGATTACAATAAAAATATAAGGCTTCCACCAAAAGCTCCAGCTTTTGAACGTAGGTATTGTCGGAATGTCGTAATTTCGGTCATAGGATTTATAGTCTTTCTTAAAAATCCCATAATAGTAAAAGTAGAGTGCGCCTAAAACTAAGAAAACAATAAAGACCGTCATTAAGATGATGCTGGTTATAAAGTAATGTTCTACAAAAAACCCTAATGAAAGTAAAAGCTTTATAACCAGGATTACGGGAAAATCAGAATCATCACCCAAAGGAACATCTGGAATAACACCCAGAATAGTGGGAAACAAAAGTGTGGCGACCGCTGTAGCAATGGCAGCGAGAGCAAGGGCTAACCCTCGCCATCCCACTGTCAAATAAGTAAAAAAAGACCACTTTGCTTTCTCCCACGTAAACATGTCTTTTGCACACTTAAAGGGAACACCTAAAACTGAAAATTGCATTTAATTCTCCCAAAATTTATGTCATGATAAGTCTAATTTGTAAAGTTGTCAACAAAATGAAGCGTAAAATAGTAGGGTGGATTTGTCTAATCTTAGGGGGTATTGGCGCCCTGGTTCCTATAATTCCTGGTATTGTCTTTTTTATGCTGGCAGTTATTCTTTTGAAAGATAGCAGCACATTTGTGCGTTGGATATGGTATCAGTGTCAAGCGCGCATCCCTAAATTTAAAGAGCTGTCAGATGTCGCCATGCCAAAAGTTGAGAGTTGGTTGAAGCGGCTAAAGTTATAAGCCATGCCTTTGCCGTTTCTCGTACAGGTGTTAATTAGAGTTTGTTGACGCAAGCACTAGCCAGGCTTTTTCAGTTAAAATGGTTACGCCAAGCTCCTTTGCTTTTGTTGCTTTTGATCCAGGATCATCGCCAACTACCACATAATTGGTTTTCGACGATACACTGCTGGCTACTTTAAACCCCAATTGTTCTGCTCGGGTTTTGGCTTCCTGACGGCTTTGGTGAATTAACGTTCCCGTAAAAACAATGCTTTTTCCTTTGTGAGGCATTGATGAGCTATCTTGCTGCTGATCTGAAATAAGGGTGACCTCTTTTAACAACGAAGGCCCCCATTCTACATAAGACTCGGAATGAAAGAAGTTTACGATATCGCCTGCCATTACTGATCCGATACCATCCAGCGATTCTAAGTCGCCTAATGCTTCTTCTTTATTGTTTAAGACATTCAACATATTTGCAAATGTATTGTAGTGGCTGGCCAGTATTTTAGCAGTAACCTCACCCACTTGCGGAATGCCTAATGCATAAATAAATCGATGTAAGTTTATTGTTTTTGCTTTGTTAATTGCCTCAAATAAGTTCTGAACAGACAAGGCACCCCACCCCTCTTCCTTTTCAAGAGGTGGAAAATCAACGCCATTCCGACGTTGCAATGTAAAAATTTCTGGCGGTATCGCAACCCTCCGAGTTTGAAATAGAAACTCAACATTCTTCTCACCCAACCCTTCTATATCAAACGCTAGCTTTGATACAAAGTGACGTAACCGTCCGATGACTTGGGCGTTACACTTAAACCCTCCCATACATCGCCGTGCAGCTTCGCCTTCAATGCGCAGGGCCTCACTGTAACACACAGGACAGCGTGTTGGAAGTTTGTAGGGTGTAAAATATGTATGCTGAGTTAAAGACTCAATGATCTGAGGAATCACATCGCCTGCGCGTTGAATAACGACTTGATCCCCTACTTGAAGCAGTTTTCGATTTACTTCGTCTTCATTATGTAGCGTTGCTCGTGAGACTATGACGCCCCCAACATTTATGGGCTCCAACTTTGCAATGGGCGTTAGGACTCCAGTGCGTCCAACTTGTACAACGATATCATTTAATCGTGTCACAGCCTGCTGAGCTTTAAACTTATGGGCAATAGCAAAGCGCGGGGATCTTGATACATATCCAAGGCGTTGTTGTAGAGATAAGTCATTCACTTTATATACAATGCCATCAATATCATAGGGAAGCTGCGACCTCCGAAGTTCTATGTCGTTATAAAACGCCTCGCAAGATTCAATATTGTTACAGATTTTTCGATCTGGATTTACAACAAACCCCCAAGATTCTAATAGTTTTAAGGTTTCTTCATGGCTTGATAGATCAAAGGGGGCGACCAAATCATAGGCAAAAAAACGCAGGGGGCGTTGAGCTGTTACATAAGCATCAAGTTGACGCAATGAACCTGCTGCTGCGTTTCTTGGGTTTGCAAATAAAGACTCTTCGGCTTTCAAACGCTCTTGATTTAAGGATAAGAAATCTTTTTTAGCAAGATAAACCTCTCCCCTAATTTCTACGTCGGCCTCTGTAAATGGAATTTGATGAGGGATATCGCGGATGGTTTTCACATTTGAGGTAACGTCTTCGCCCTCAACTCCATTGCCGCGTGTTGCCGCTAAGACAAGTGAACCATTTTGATATCGAACGGCCCCCGAGAGTCCATCAATTTTTAACTCAGCAACATATTCTATTGGCGTGGACGCTGATAGGTTTAAAAAACGATGAATGCGAGCATCAAAGTCTTTAATATCTAGCGCATCAAAAGCATTATCTAATGATAGCATGGGCTTTAAATGCTTAATTTTTTCAAACCCGCTTGTGGGCGCAACCCCTACGGTACGCTCAGGGTCATTTTGAGGTATGAATTGTGGGTATTGCTGAATTAGCTTTCGATATTCTTTTCGCAGCTCATCATACGCTGCATCTGAAATTTCAGGCGCATCATTTTGATAATACAGTTCATTGTGATAATTAATTTGTTCAGCAAGCTGCTGAATGTGTGTTTGGATAGTATTCATCGCATTTCTATGACATTTATTTACTTGTAACAAATGACAATACAAAAATCAGCTGCAAAACTGCAATTGTGGGAAATTAGTTGAATTTTAGAGACCTACTGAGTCGCGTGAGGGGCCCACCTGCAACCCCGGAATGCTTGGATGTCCACCCCGCCGCCACCACGACATAATACTTTAGCTACCGAGGCTTATAAACAGAACCTCTGGTGAATAGCATTTAAATTCAGCTTTCGGCTGAAAACAAATTGGTGTAAGAATGATCGTAATGAACGTTACTATTACTACCATCAGTATTATGCACCAGCCCAAGTACTGGTGAGTCTTACCACTTCCCTTAATCTATCATCGCTTAGTTAATAGTTTATGAATGGGGAAAATAATAATATGATGAGGAATCGCCGAGTCAAGGGGTACAGAAACACCTAACATACCCCCAAACGCATTAAACGTTTTTTGTCATAAAATGTCAACAAAAAGTCAATCTTAAGTATCTGCATTTTGGAAAGCTTGTGTTGTGTTTTTTTCAAACCACCTAATTATAGTGGGATTATGCATAGCGAGAAACGTAATTTACCAAGACTTTATACGCGCTAATAATCTTTTTTAAAGCCTCTTCTGATTTCTTGCAACCCGCATTTGTATCCGGATGATAGGTTTTAACTAACTTGAGATAATTCTTTTTTAGCCCGTCCACCGAGAACGGATATTCTAACCCCAGCACTTGAACAGCTTTAAATTCGCTGCTGTTTCTTTTGGGAATTGGAAATGCTCCATGCACAGGATGAGGATGAATGATCCCAATAGGGTTGTCAAAAAAGGGGTGTTCTGTAACATTAGCGTAACATATCCGCTTGTCTCGCAAGGTGTATGTTGGGCGACGCCATGTTATGTCTGAAATGCGATGGGCCATAATTTCATCAGGAGACATGCCTTTGAAATAGTCCCATTGCTTGTTGTACACGCGAATATGTTCAATACAAAAATAGTAATAGCCACTGATAAAATCCCGAGATTTTGGGGCTCGATATTCACCAGCTGCATTACACAATTCATGATCACAACGTTTTAGGGGCATAATGACATAACAATCCTTTTCTTGTATTGTATGGATGAAAATGTTTGAAACAAGGTTAATTTATGAAAATTTCAATTTTGCACTTAGAAAGTTTGTTGAGAGATTGCTTAACAATTGGCTTTTTAGATATTTCTGATGAGTCTGCGCGGCATAAAGGGCACCGCGAAATGAAAAATATTGCTGACAGCATGACTCACATATATATTCGTATTCAAGCTCCAAAGCTTGATGGATTAAGTCGAATTGAACAGCACAGAAAGATATACTCAATTTTGCAACCCGCCATTGATAGCGGATTACACGCAATTCGAATTGAGGTTATTTAAACTCAGAATGTTCTCAGTTCAAATTCATCTTTTTCTTCTTTGGCCAGGCTTGATCGCACTTTTGATCTTTCTAAAATATCTTCATTCTCGCCGGAGTCTCCGATCTCAGAAACTATTTTTTTTCTAAGTAGTCAATTGCCTTGTTGATGTTATCTCTTTGTTGTTCTAAGAACTTCCTAGCTTTCGAATAAACATACACTCAAGGTTTGTCGCAATACTATGGATAATAATGGATAATAATATGTGTTTCATATTCATTTCATTTTTCAATTACTCATATCCTATATATGGAGGTTTTATTTGATTTAAGAACTGTGCTAATTTTTCCTCTCATTTACGTTTCATTAAAGTTCACTGTCTATACTAAACTTAAAATAGAGTTCCAGATAGAGTTTGAGTATGGTGTTGTTTCGGTGTGTATTGCTGTGTTTGTGCGGGATGCTGATTGCGTCATGCAGTCGCTATCCGTTTCCGAACGAGCATGATCCTTACAGTGGCAATACCCGTAAAGATTACGAAGATATCTTAGCAAAGCCTACAACTGTAAGCAAAAAGGCACCCAAAGTTAAAGCTCAACCTGTAGTGGATTTTCCGCCTCCCTTACATCAAAAATTCAACACCAAAATAAGCATTCATATCTCGGAGGATGTTTCGCTTAAAGACGTTCTAACAACTTCAGCAAAACATGTTGGGGTTGATTTAGAAATGGCAGAAGTCCCAGATAAAAAGATATCGTTTGATGCTAAAAATATTCCTTTTATCGACGTGATTAAACGGATTACCTCTTTGATTAAGTGGCGTTACCATATTGATGGTACATGTCTGCGGTTAGAACCCGATACCCCGTTCTTAAAAAATTACAATGTACAGTTTTTGTCCTTAAGGCGAGAAAGTAAAGACAATGTGTCGGTTGCGACCAGGCTACTAAACAGTGACACGGGGGTTTCACTGAATAATGGGTCTGAAAGTGCTATACAAGCATCTATGACAACCGATTTTTGGGAAGAGCTTGTTAATAGTTTGAATGTACTCCTTATGGACGAGCCTGGGCAAGGAGGTAAGCCTCCGTTTGCAATTCACAAACAGGCTGGCATCTTAAGCATTTATGCTACGACACACAAGCATACTGTTATTGAAGACTATATTAAGAAGCTTAGAAAAGTTGCTGCGGCACAAGTATTGATTGAAGCAAAGGTCGTTGAGGTTACCCTTAAAAATGAATATCGCAGCGGTATTAACTGGAGCGCATTAAAAGACATTGCCGGTGTTCAGGGTGGCATCAAGGGGCTTTACGGTGGAGCAGAAAATGCCACTGAAGGTTTGATTCTAAAAGCTGAAAAAGACCAGATGTCTGGTATTCTAAATTTGATGGATAAATTTGGAACAACTCGAACGCTATCCAGTCCACGTTTAACTGTTATGAACAATCAGCCGGCGATTTTAAAGGTAGTTGAAAATCAGGTATACTTTAATGTGCGTTACGACACATATTATCAAAATGTTAAAAAAACACCTGGTGCTGTTGATCCCTTTACAAATGTACAAAGCCAAATTCAAACAGTTCCAATTGGTTTGATTTTAACTGTTCAGCCATCCATAGACCTTGAAACGGGTGAGATTATTTTAGCGCTGCGTCCAACGATTTCCAGTTGTGCGGGGTATGCCTTAGACCCTGCAGTACAATTGGCAGCCTTAAAAATGGGTCAGAATATTTCGTCTAAAATACCTGTTATAAAGATTGACGAGATTAACTCTGTCTTGCGTTTGGGAAATGAAATGGTGATTCTAGGCGGGATGATGCAAGAGGTAGTCGAGGATCAGCAACAAGGGTTCCCTGGGCTTATGGACAACCCCTTGTCCGGATTGTTCTCTCATAAAGAAGATGGGCGAAAAGTGAAAGAGCTGGTTATCTTTTTACGAGCAGTAACGTTAGATGACGAGCCTGAAATATCAGAAGCTGATCAACGTTTGCTAAATAAGTATGTAACTGATCCAAGACCTTAGGAATATTAGCCTAATGTTCTGATATAGCTAACCAATGCTAAGCTTGCAATGGCCGCAGTTTCTGCCCTTAAAGTAAGGCTTCCAAGGCTGAATGGAGTAACGAAGGGTAGGCTTCTAAATTGTTCCTTTTCGGCATCTGACCATCCACCTTCTGGTCCAACAGCTAAGTGAGCAGACTTTTTAGGATCAGACAAAGTTAATGGGGGCAGAGTTTCAGCTTCCAGTGCCCAAAATAAGGGAGCAGATGAAGTCCATGGTTCTAAAACATGCTTGATGTTTGTTAGGGGCATTAATCTTGGCATATCGCATCGGCCGGATTGTTCGGCGGCGTCTTGAATATAAACTTCTAGTTTTTCAATGTTTAATCGTCCATGGACGGTATGGTCTGTGATAATCGGATGAAAATGTGTAACGCCAAGTTCTGTACCTTTTTCTAATACGTCCATTAATCGTTCTTTGCGTAATGGGGCAAAGTATAGGTGTGTCTCTGGCAGAGTTTT
>CAZMBF010000047.1:0-6996 GCA_964564365.1 uncultured Alphaproteobacteria bacterium | reverse complement strand
CTTTCCGTTTATTTTGATTATATGCTTAAAAGCAGTATTGGGGTCAGTGTTAAACGCGATGCATAACTATGTACAAACAGCAGCCAGTCAGACGGTAGGTAATCTTGGGATTATACTGCTGTTTCTTGCGTTTCTAGATGTTGCAGAAACAAAAGCACATGCTGCGGCGTGGGCGATTTTGGGATCATCTGTGATTCAGTTTATCTGGTTATATGTTGTGGCTGTAAAAATGGGTGTTGTGATGCGACCACAATGGCCAAAGATTGATGCTTCGACGATGGAGTTTTTCAAACGATTGCTTCCTGGTATGTTTGGTACGGGGATGGTTCAAATCAACGTGATGATCAGCATTTTCTTTGGATCTTATTTGCAAGATGGTGGCGTATCTTACTTACAAATTACCGAACGTGTTAATCAGTTTCCACTCAGTATTATCGGGGTGTCGCTGGGTACGATATTAATCCCCATGTTAACCACTGAAATCCAACAACACAGTATGGACAAAGCATTGGATACTCAGAACAAAGCGATTGAGTTATCGTTGGTGTTATCGTTACCCATATGTGTGGTGATCATGATGTTTGCATCACCAATCCTTGCGACGTTATTCATGTATGGTAAATTTAGTGAGGCCGATGTATGGGCTGCAGCACCATGTTTAGTTGCCTTTATTTCTGGATTGCCGGCATACGTGTTGCTAAAAGTCTTTTCCTCCACGTTTTTTGCGTTAAAGGATACCTTGCGCCCATCGATTGCTGGTGGGGTTGCAATGGCGATCAATGCTGTTTTATGTTATTTAATCGTGCATGATATAATCTGGCACGACTTACCGAACCACGTGGGTATTGCGATTGCTTTATCAATCTCTGGCTGGATGAATACGATTGTTTTAGCCGTATGGTCATATGCCAATGGCTATTTCAGACTGAATAAACAGTTTATTCAGTCACTCATTAGAATTACTGCAATTACAACGTTACTTGCAGCAATGTGCTATGGGATGTATCCATGGATTTTAGTTTTAGGGTTTGATGAAAACATGATTTACCGGGGGCTAGGATTAGGAATTATCGTGGTGGTTGCAAGTGCCACGTATTTTATAACAAACGTTTATTATAAGAAGATACTAGGAATAAAAGCATGAATAGAGTGATTTCTGGCATTCAGCCAACTGGAAATTTAACCTTAGGGAACTATTTGGGGGCGATTCGAAGCTGGATCGCCTTTCAGCATACGCATGAGTGTTTATTTTTTATGGCCGATTTACATGCATGGACAGTGTCTCAGGATCCTAAGGCGTTGGCGCAGCAGTGTCGCCTTGTTGCCGCGGCATACATTGCCAGTGGGATTGATCCAAATGTTTCAAGTATTTTTATTCAAAGCCATATTTCAGCACATAGCGAATTAGCCTGGTTGCTGAATTGCATTACACCGTTGGGGTGGTTAAACCGTATGACTCAGTTTAAAGATAAGGCTGGAAAGAGCAAGGACAAAGCGAATCTTGGATTGTATGCTTATCCCGTGTTAATGGCAGCAGATATATTGTTGTATAAGCCAACTTGCGTACCAGTAGGTGAAGATCAAAAACAACATTTAGAGTTGACGCGAGATATTGCTGGAGCGTTTAACCAACAGTTTGGAGACACCTTTGTGCTGCCAGAGCCTATGATTCTAGGGCAGGCTACCCGAGTGATGAGCTTGCGTGATGGTACAAGTAAAATGAGTAAATCGGATCCATCTGACATGTCTCGCATTAACTTAACCGATGATACAGATACCATTGTTAACAAAGTAAAAAAAGCAAAGTCAGATGCATTCGTATTGCCTGCAACTGTGGAGGAATTAACAGATCGACCGGAAGCTAAGAATCTGTTAACGATTTATAGTGTATTTGCGGGGAAAACACTGCGAGAAAGCTGTGAAGAATTTAGTGGATCCAATTTCAGCGGGCTAAAATCCAGATTATCTGACGTGTTGGTTGCAAACCTAACACCCATACGTACAGAAATGTTTAGACTGATTGAAGAACCAAAATATTTGGATGAGATTTTGAACAAAGGCAGAGAAAGAGCATTATTAATTGCAAGCCATACGTTAAAAGAAGTTCATGAAAAAATGGGGTTCTTAAGAATTAATTAAGTTTTTTTAAATAAAATAATAAAAATAGGAGTCATTATAATGTCTAAAAATAAACTATTGCCCGTATTATTAATGGGATCTGCCCTTGTACTAACCGGATGTGGTGGTGGAAGTGGAAGTTCGTCTTCTTCAACTTCAAATATTAGCGCTGAGGCAGAGTTAAGTAGTGCACAAGCTGATTTAAAACGTATTCAAGATGAGTCTCAAAAAGTACGGACTAAGCTGATCGACGCTAAAAAGAAATTGGATACAAAACACAGCACACTAAATGACCTACAAGCCAAATTAGAAAGAGGACAGGTGTCTGATGTTGAAGTAGAAGCAGCAAACGCGGAATATGAAGCAATATCCTCTGAAATTGCAGCGCTAGAGCAAAAACAGGCTACGCTAACAAGTCAGTCTAAACAAATGGAAGAAAAAGTCGATACAAAAGCCGCAGCACTTAAGTTAAATGCGTCCTTGAACAATTTAGTACCATCAGTTCTTTCGGGAACATTTTCAAGAGCTGATTTAGATGTTTTTTTGAATGCAGTTCAAACTCAATCAGCCGCCCAGTTAGTTGGTCCCACAAATAAAGCGATAGCTGATTTAAAGTCAGCGCTTTCTACAGGAGCCAAAATAAAAACGGTTATGCCGGGATTAATCAACTCTCCGATTGTCGATTCATTATTGATACCTTTTGTTGTGAGGGAAATAGGTGGACCTATGCAAGAGCAACTAGTACACTATGTAAGTTCCACTAATTTTAACTATTATAATTGGACATATATAAGCACTCCTTACTTTGCTGCCTTAACAGGTGATATAAAACAACGTCCCAATACAACACAATATACGCTTGATTTGACAGAAAAAAGCTTCATACAAGGGACTACAATAGGGCTAAAAGAAGTGGGGGCTGAGGATGTGCGTTCTAGAATCTTTTACGGTATTGAAGACTATTACAAAAAAAATAATCCAGAGTTACTACTTCTGTTTGACTTGAATGATCCAGGGGTGCTAGAAAAAAGTTTGACAACCGCAATCATCAAACTTAAACCTAAGATAGCTGACTGGGTTGGTCAAATTCCTAACTCAGAATTAAACAACGTTGTAAGATTAATTCAAAATATTCCAAACGTTAATACAGCAAATATGGTGATTCTGAAGAAAGGTATGATAGAACTAGCTAAGGAAATGGCAGCAGCAGGGCTTTCTTCAGAGATGCCGTCATCATCATTAGGTTTGTTATCATATCGCCAAGCTAGGTCAGCGAATCCAGGTTTAGATTTACATCATTTAACGATTGATGGACAAAGCATGGATCAGTCTTATAGTTTGGGGTTGCCAGTGTATGTTCAATTAAAAGGAGATCTGAATGCAGTTGCCCGTACTAGGAATGTATCAGGATTTGTTACGGTTAATCTAAATGGGACGATGATTGGATTTGCTCAAGCATTGGCTAACGCTCATGATCAACACTCTGAATCATCGCTAGTCATGTCGCAGTCATTTGATAACTTCTTTGCGGAAGTTCAAATGGGCGTTGGGGGTATCCGTGAAAGCTTATTCTCTGGTTGGGAGGGGCATCGCTATCAAGCAACACTAGGGTGCGATGCAGCTTATGCGTCACCGTTTGTTCAACTTGAATATCGCCCATTAAGCAATGGATTTAATACATTAGATGCAACCGGCGTTTACGTAGGGTTAGAAACCGATGCTTTAAAGGTTCAGTTACCCGAAGCAACCTTTACGTCTAGATTATTAGCAAAGATTGGATACGAATCCTCTTCTGAAAAACTATTTGGCGAATATTCTATGAAAGCCAACGCAGGTGCCTCAGCTTATGTAGAGTGGTCGGCTGGTTTGTCCGTGACAAATGGATTAGAGTTTGCAACTGGATTTACCCTTGGGACAAAAGACGCGGGCTTTAAAGTAAATGTTTCATTTGAAAACTAACTACTATTCTTAATACGCGTATCGTCCCTAATGTTACCGTTAGGGGCGAGTTTGCGCTTTCTTCAACACCATCCCATACCTTGTTAATTTAGATCTGGTTATTACCTTGCACTAAATGAAATATCAGTTGCAAAAGCTATGCAGTTTTTGCACAATGCCAATTAATGTCATAATACTATTGAATACATTGTTACGGAGAAATTTAATGAACACAGTTCATTCAAAACTATTAATTATTGGTGCTGGTCCAGCAGGATACACAGCTGCTATTTACGCTGCGCGGGCAAATTTAAACCCTATTTTAGTTACAGGCTTGCAACCTGGCGGGCAATTAACAATTACAACGGATGTTGAAAACTATCCAGGTTTTGCAGAAGTTATTCAAGGCCCTTGGTTGATGGATCAAATGAAAGCTCAGGCCGAACATATGGGCACTAAGATTATGTATGACTATATTTCAAAGGTGGATTTTTCAAAGCGTCCATTTACGTGTTATGGCGAAACCACGACTTTTACCGCTGATGCGGTAATTGTAGCAACAGGCGCTGAAGCAAAATGGTTGGGCATTCCTTCTGAAAATAAATACCGTGGATTTGGCGTTTCTGCATGTGCCACATGTGATGGATTCTTCTTTAGAAATAAAGCAGTGGCCGTTATCGGAGGTGGCAACAGTGCAGTGGAAGAGGCGCTTTACCTTTCAAATATTGCTAGCCACGTTACGTTAGTACATCGTCGTGATTCATTACGCGCTGAAAAAGTGCTGCAAGATCGCTTGTTTAACAATCCAAAGATTACGGTTCTGTGGAATCATGAAGTCGATGAGATTTTAGGAGCTTCTGATTCTGTGGGCGTTTCAGCTGTTCGTTTAAAGTCAACTCAAGATCCATCATCCTTACAAACGATTTATGTAGATGGTGTCTTTGTTGCAATTGGGCATTCGCCGAAAACAGATATTTTCAAGGGACACCTTGATTTAGATGAAAATGGCTATATCTTAACGGCTAAAGGTGAAACTACAACAAACGTATCGGGTGTGTTTGCGGCAGGTGATGTTCAGGATAAAATCTATCGTCAAGCGGTTACAGCGGCGGGGCAGGGATGTATGGCAGCCTTAGATGCTGAAAGATTTTTAACACTTAATAGTTAATTTTGGAGAGATACCATGGTTGATATTCGTTTGCTGAGTACCAAAGTCGACTGGGACAAATTGCGTATTTTCAACCATGTGGCTTGGTCAGGATCACTCACCAAAGCATCTGAGAAGCTGGCGTTGTCACAGTCAGCAGTAAGTCGACAAATTTCAGCTTTGGAAAGCATGATGGGATGCCGTTTGTTTCGCCGTCACCCTAGAGGCTTGATGCTGACTGAACAAGGGGATCTTTTGTTTGAAACAACTCAAGAAATCTTTGGTAAAATTTCAAATACGTTATCGATCTTAAAGGATACTAAAGATATGGCGGCGGGGCACTTGCGCATAACGACAACCCAAACGTTTTCAAACTTTTGGTTGGCTCCCCGAATTCATAAGTTTTTAGCCTTGTATCCCGAGGTTCGCATTACGCAGCTGATCTCTGATGATGATGCAAATCTGTTGCAAGAGGGGGCCGATCTAGCAATTAAACCCATGCCTTCAGCTCAATTGCGGATGATTCAACGGCCGTTGATGACGTTTACGCTCGGGATATATGCCAGTGAAACGTACCTTGAAAAATATGGAGAGCCTCAGAAAACAGACGACCTAAATCATCATAAATTGATTGTATTTGGAGAAGATGCTAACTCTTTAGATAATACTAACATTTTATTGTATCTGGGTTTAAATGAAGATTCTCCCAGGCGTGTTCCTTATTTTACTGTGAACAGTAACTTGGCGATTGCTCAGGCTGTTGCAAATCATGTTGGAATTGGGGCTCTTGATGAGTATATTGCGGCAGAATATCCGTTCTTACGGCGGCTTTTACCTTCAGTTAAGCTTCCTGATTTAACGTACTATTTAGTATATCCGGAAGAGTTGCGTCGATCTAAAAAGATTGCGGCTTTAAGAGATTTTATTATGGAAAACGTAGAAAAAAAATAAGTAATGCCATATCAATTTTCTCAGACAAAATTATCGTTGATTACCTTCACCCTAATTTTAGGCAGTGTTGTAATTAACTCTGCAATGGATATGCATGCGCCTGTTTTGCCTGAAGTCGCTAACTTCTTTCAAACAACCGAAACCCTTACACAATGGACCGTGAGTAGCTATTTTCTAGGTACGGCTATTGCCGCACTGTTTTATGGTCCATTAGCCGATTGTTACGGACGAAAACGACTGTTACTTGTTGGTGTTACGTTTTTTACGTGTGCATCCATTTGGTGTGCTGTGGCTCAAGATATTTATGAGCTTATTATAGCTAGGTTTTTTCAAGGAGTAGGGGGGGTATCATCTTCGGTCATTTGGTTAACGATCATAAAAGACATCTTTAAAGGTAAAGATAGTGTCAGAACCTTAAACGTATTTAATATCACAATATCAGTTTCCTTATCTGCCGCGCCGATTGTTGGAAGCGTGGTTGCTGACTATTTCGGATGGCGAGGTATTTTTGCTGTATTAAGTATTTTGGGTGTTAATCAAATTATGCTGATTGCCCTTATTATTCCAGAAACATTACGCAAAAAAGAAGAGCAAAACACCACAGTTTTAAACGCGTTTAAAAACTATACGGTATTGTTTTCAAATCGGGTGTTTTTGGTGTTTGCGCTGTTGAATGGGTTGATACATGGGATTCATGTGGCGCAAATTCCTTTGTTTTCAATTCATTTTCAAGATGTAATGAAGGTTAGTCGTGAAGGCTTTGCTCTGTACCAGTTTGTTCCAACATTCTTTTATGCGATATCCGCTGCATTTGTACGCCAGTATGTAAAAGATAGAGGGCT
>CAZMBF010000046.1:0-7086 GCA_964564365.1 uncultured Alphaproteobacteria bacterium | reverse complement strand
CCCTTTACAAACGGGCATAAAAATGATCGACGCATTGATTCCCATAGGACGAGGTCAACGTGAATTAATCATTGGCGACCGTCAAATCGGAAAAACTGCCATCGTATTGGATACCATCATTAACCAATCAAAAATCAATAAAACACTTAAGGACCCCAAAGATAAAGTGTATTCCGTATATGTTGCAATTGGTCAAAAACAATCTTCGGTAGCTCAGTTTGTTAAACGTTTAGAAGAAGAAGATGCGTTAAATGATACAATTATTGTTGTAGCATCCGCATCTGACCCTGCCCCATTGCAAACACTGGCTCCTTATTCTGGATGTACAATAGGTGAATACTTCCGCGACAATGGCATGCATGCCTTAGTTATTTATGACGACCTATCCAAGCAAGCCGTTGCATACCGTCAAATGTCCTTGTTGCTACGTCGCCCACCAGGGCGCGAAGCCTATCCAGGTGACATTTTTTACCTACATTCTCGTTTATTGGAACGTGCGGCACAGCTTTCTCCTGAAAAAGGTGGCGGATCGCTTACCGCCCTACCGTTGATTGAAACGCAAGCTGGGGATTTATCTGCATACATCCCAACCAACGTTATTTCAATTACAGATGGTCAAATTTTCCTAGAAAATGAACTGTTCTATAAAGGTGTACGCCCTGCAATTAACCTAGGGTTGTCTGTAAGCCGTGTGGGATCAGCAGCACAAACAAAAGCCATGAAAAAGGTCGCTGGCAGTATTAAGCTTGAACTGGCTCAGTTCCGCGAAATTGAGTCTTTCTCTCAATTTGCATCAGACTTAGACCCAACAACACAACTCCAGCTTAAAAAAGGATATTTATTAACTGAGTCTTTGAAACAAGCTCAATATTCTCCCCACTCTGTTGCTCAACAAGTTGTACTTATTTATGCAGCAACAAAAGGATACATTGACGAATTAAGCGTGGATTCAATTCAACGGTTTGAGAAAGAGTTATACAAAGAACTGTACAGTCGATACAAAAAGCTGGCTCAAAGCCTTGATGCTGGCCTACTTACAGAAGATAATGAAACAGAGCTAAAAACGTTCTTAGAGCACTTTATTAAAGAGTTTATAGAGAAAGGCATTTAGGGTCCAGAAATGACTACATTAAAGGCATTAAAGACGCGAATTCACGCAGTACAATCCACACGTAAGATTACGTCGGCCATGTATATGGTTGCTGCTGCAAAATTTCGTAGAGCTCAAAAACTTTATGACGTCTCAAAAAGCTATGCCACCGCGTTAACCGATGTAGTTAAATCAATTCCCGTTTCAGCATTTGATGAATCTATCAACCCATTAATTCATACAAACGCAAAGGGATCCGTCTTAGTTCTATTGATTTCTGCAGATCGGGGATTGTGTGGCAGCTTTAATGGTCAATTGTTTAGAAAAGTTAAAGATGTATGCTCGAAGCTACAAAGCGATCAGAAAGCATTTTCCATCTTGCCTGTTGGAAAAAAGGCCTTAGATTTCACCAATACTTATTATCCAGATCATCTAAAAGCAACTAAGTCCCAGCAGCTGCACGAACTTACTTATACAGATATTCCATCGATTTTATCTCAGATTACAACTAGATTTACAGAGGGTAACTTTGAACAGTGTGTGATGGTATACAATCAATACAGATCACCCTTACTTCAGACACCACAACAAAGTATATTGCTCCCCTTCGATCAAGTTGTGAGTGAACTTACACTGACTAAAAACACTGTTTCAGGGCACTTTCCCGAGTTTATCTCATCCGATGCTGTGTTTATGGATTCGTTCCTTGAACAATACTTGCAGGGCATGATTTGGTCGGTTTTCACACAAACATTGGCGGGAGAGTATGCCGCACGAATGACGGCTATGGACAATGCCACTAAAAACTGTGAGGATATGATTCACAGTCTTAAGCTAGAATACAATCAAAGTCGTCAAGCCCGAATCACGAACGAGCTTATCGAAATTATCTCAGGCTCAGAAGCGTTACAGAAAGGTTAGCCTATGAAACAAAAGAAAGGGTTTATCACCCAAATTATTGGCGCGATTGTTGATGTCAGATTTGAAGACGGTCACAGCCCTCGAATTTTAAACGCAATCACTCTCGTCGATGGCGAAGGCCATACTCGTACGTTCGAGGTTGCTCAGCATTTGGGTGAACGCACTGTCCGTACAATTGCGATGCAACCCACGGATGGCTTAAAGCGTGGGGATGAAGTTATCGATACCGGAGGTCCTATCACAGTGCCCGTAGGTAGAGAAGTCTTAGGGCGCATTCTGAATGTGGTGGGTGATCCCGTAGATAACGGACCTGATGTATTACATTTAAAACGCAGAGCCATTCATCAAGCCCCTCCCAGTTTTGCAGACCAATCTACAGAAAAACACATATTAGTAACTGGAATTAAAGTCATTGACTTGCTTGCCCCTTATGCTAAAGGAGGAAAGATTGGTCTATTTGGTGGCGCGGGTGTGGGTAAAACCGTTTTAATTATGGAACTTATTAATAACATCGCTAAAGCACATGGTGGTTTCTCGGTATTTGCGGGTGTGGGTGAACGTACACGCGAGGGAAACGATCTGTATAATGAAATGAAGGAATCTGGCGTTATTAAAGGCGAAGAATCTAAAGTTGCGTTAGTCTATGGCCAAATGAACGAGCCCCCAGGGGCACGTGCACGCGTGGCGCTATCTGGATTAAGTATCGCAGAGTACTTCAGAGATGAAGAAAAGCAAGACGTGTTACTATTCATTGATAACATCTTCCGCTTTACACAAGCAGGCTCAGAAGTTTCAGCCTTGTTAGGACGAATCCCTTCGGCTGTTGGATACCAGCCCACATTAGCTGCAGAGATGGGTGCTTTGCAAGAACGTATTACGACAACACGGAATGGATCCATTACCAGCGTTCAAGCGATTTATGTACCTGCCGACGACTTAACTGACCCAAGCCCTGCAACGTCATTTGCTCACTTAGACGCGACAACTGTATTAAGCCGTAAAATCTCAGAAATTGGAATTTACCCTGCGGTAGATCCGCTAGATTCAAGTTCCCGCATGTTGGCACCCGACATCATCGAGAAGGATCACTATGAAACGGCTCGCGAAGTACAGCGTATTTTGCAAACCTATCGTTCATTACAAGACATCATTGCAATTTTAGGTATGGATGAGCTTTCCGAAGAAGATAAGTTAGTGGTTGCTCGTGCTCGTAAAATTCAGAGATTCCTATCTCAACCCTTTTTCTCTGCAGAAGTGTTTACGGGTATGCCAGGTAAATTCGTCTCTCTGGACGATACCATTCGTAGTTTCAAGGGGATTGTAAGCGGTGAGTATGATGATATTCCAGAGGCAGCATTCTATATGGTTGGCAGTATTGATGAGGTTCTAGAAAAAGCTCAACAGCTAAAGGAAACAGCATGAGGTTTTTTCTAAAAATCTTAACACCTGAAATTGAACTGTTTCAAGACCATGTGGACAATGTTCAAGTGCCCGCAGTTGATGGGTTGTATGAAGTATTGTACAACCATGCACCCATTTTTATTGCCCTGCACGCAGGCCCTATTGTGGTAAAACAATCATCCGAAACGGAAGAATGGTTCATCGACAGTGGAACGTGTCATATGGAAAATAATGTATGTACGATTCTTGCAAGGAATGTAATTGACTTGGATAGCGTGGCATTGGATAGCCTTATTTCCGAATTAAACTCATCAAAATTGGCCATCAACGACCCCATAAAACGCCAATATTTAGAGGCTCAAATCGCCTATTTAAGTCACAAGAAATAAGGATTAGGCATGCGCATCGTATTTATGGGAACTCCCACATTTGCTGCCGCAGCTCTTGAACGCCTACTTGCTGCAAGGTTTAATGTTGTTGCGGTTTATTCTCAACCTCCCAAACCTGTGGGACGAGGATATGAAGTTACAAAATCCGCAACACACGTCCTTGCAGAAAACCATGACATTCCCGTATTTACGCCATCCACCTTGCATACACCAGAGGCTCAGGCTGAATTAAGCGCATTAAACCCCGATATTTGCGTTGTAGCCGCTTATGGTTTTATTTTACCCAAAGTTGTACTGAATATTCCACCAATGGGCTGCCTCAATATTCACGCATCACTATTACCCCGTTGGAGAGGAGCTGCGCCCATTCAACATGCTATTCTTGCTGGGGACGCTGAAACAGGCATTACCTTAATGAAAATGGACGTCGGAATGGATACAGGCGATATGTTGTATCAACGATCCATCCCTATCACGTCATCCACCACAAGTCAACGGCTGTTTGATCAACTGGCAGAACTGGGGGCAGATATGATTGTAGACTACTTACACACACCGAACTCCTATTTCCTAACGCCGCAACCAACAGACGGTGTTACAATGGCACCAAAAATTGATAAATCAATGGCTAAACTGGATTGGAGAAAGCCTGCTTATGAATTAGAACGCCAATTACGGGCCTTCACTCCTTGGCCAGGCGTAACAACTCAATATGAAGACACACTCTTAAGAATTGGTGGCCTAGAAGTAATTGAAACCGATCACAACCAAATCCCAGGTACCATCCTAAATAACGAGCTGCACATCGCATGTGGCAATACAACGACAGTTGCGATCAGATCACTTCAGCGATCTGGTGGAAAAATGCTTGAAACTTATGAGTTTTTGAAAGGGTTCCAATTTACGATTAGACATAGTTTAAAGTAATTCTTCACTGGCTTCTGGCAAATATTTTCTTGTCTTCATATATTGCTCCGGAGATCAAAAGGTGGGATTCCAAGCAGCATATTGAACCTCTTTTGCATAAAGTACTTTACAATTATCAACAATCAGAAACACCTTTTGTTTCACTTGTCGAATTAAGCGCCTAAGGAACTCTATGAATTTATCGGCTGTACAATTCTCTTCAAAGTAATATAATCTAATTTATCTTTTATTAATATAGCTGTGGTTACATTGAATAAAAATTAGGTTATCATCTCATGCTTTCACGCATTACGACTGTTGCTTTTCAAGGGATTCAGGCCGTTCCTGTAGATGTTCAGGTCCAAATTGCGAACGGCTTGCCTGCGTTTAATATTGTAGGGTTAGCAGATAAAACTGTTGCAGAATCGCGTGAGCGCATTCGATCTGCCTTAACATCCATTGGGCTGAGTTTGCCGCCCAAACGTATTACGGTGAATCTGTCCCCAGCAGACATGCAAAAAGAGGGCAGTCATTTTGATTTGCCGATTGCTATAGCTATATTAATGGGGTTAGAAGTTATACCGGCCAATGTATCATTACAGTATGTTGCATTGGGAGAATTATCTTTAGCAGGCGATTTGATACCCATAAGTGGAGTTTTGCCTGCGGCATTTTTTGCGGCTTCGGAATCTAAAAAGATTATTTGTCCATTTCAAAATGGTTCAGAAGCAACTTGGGGAGGGGGGCAAGGTGTGTTAGCGCCATCTACGCTACTTCAATTGATCCAGTGTTTACAGGGTACAATAGTCTTAGATTCTCCCAAGGCAGAAGTCCAGCAATTGCGTAAAGATGTGGTGGATTTAAGTTTGGTTAAAGGCCAAGAAACAGCAAAGCGTGCGTTGGAGATTTCGGCAGCCGGTGGGCACAACCTCTTGATGATTGGATCACCAGGAGCAGGTAAGTCTTTGCTTGCGGCTTGTTTGCCTGGGATATTACCCGAATTGACGCCTGCAGAGGCTTTAGAAGTAAGCATGATTCATAGTATTGCGGGTACTTTGAATGATGGGGCTTTATTGCGAGATCGCCCATTTCGAGCGCCTCACCATTCAGCATCAATGCCATCATTAGTTGGGGGCGGTTTAAGGGCCAAACCAGGTGAGATATCGTTGGCGCACAAAGGCGTCTTGTTTTTAGACGAATTACCTGAATTCCAACGCATGACTTTAGAAGCATTACGACAACCTTTAGAGACAGGGTCAGTTTCAATCAGTCGCGTAAACGCTCACTATACATATCCTGCAGATGTTCAGCTTATTGCTGCCATGAATCCATGTCGTTGTGGATATGGGGATGATCCAGGCAAGGCGTGCTCGAAAGTTCCAAAGTGTTTGGAAGACTATCAGTCCAAGATTTCAGGGCCTTTAATGGATCGTATCGATTTGAAAATATATATGAGAGCTGTCGATCTTGATGTATTTCGAGAAAAATCCAATTCAGCAGAGCGGAGTGAGACAGTAAAGCATCGGATTATACAGGCTAGAAAATACCAACAAGATCGGTTGAATAGGCTAGGCATTCCGATAAGTGTGAATGCAAACCTATCACAAAAGCATATGGACAAAGCCTGTGCTTTGTCGTCAGAGGTCGAAGCGTTTTGCTTTGAATCTGCTCAAAAACTAAACTTAAGTGCGAGAGGGTTGTTTCGAACGCTAAAAGTAGCACGTACGATCGCAGATTTGGCTGAGTCGTCAGAAATAGAGCGTGCTCATATCGCAGAAGCTTTCGCGTATCGATTAATTTAAGAAAGGAGATATTTTATGATAAAGAAATACCATTTATTACCACGTGCTTCATTTCGAGAGAGCATCTATCATAGTTTTTTGTATGGTTCATTCCATCATTTGGTTATGGCGTGTGTGTTAATATATTCTGCTCTGATGAGCTTGAATGGGGTGTATGATGCATCTTTGAAGCCTTTAATATCAAAAATATTCTTTGGCATTATGGTCTTTGAATTTATTGTTAAGTTAATTCTAAATCCCAAGCATGTATTATCGAAAGTTGCATCATATGTGGAGTTTGCGGTATTAATTCTTTCGGTGTCAACTCCGGGCATTCTAGTCATTTTTGTATTTAGATTCTTTGTATATGTATATACCTTTTTTGATCATCCGATCGTCAATCGGGTAGTTCATACATTTTTACATTCGTTGCCAACCTTAATTATGTCGTCTTCATTACTTGGTGGGTGCATGTTTGGATATGGATTATTGGCGAATACTTTGTTTGGAAAAGATCTTCCTGAATTATTTGGGACTATTTCACAATCTTTCTTAACGTTTATACAATTAATGACGTTTGATGACTGGATGGCCTATA
>CAZMBF010000045.1:0-7087 GCA_964564365.1 uncultured Alphaproteobacteria bacterium | reverse complement strand
GTAAACGTAAAGGTATACGGCACCATCCCCAAAAGGTTGCCCATTGCAATCAACATAAAAAACGACATGACAAACGGCAAATAACGACGCGCTTCTGACCCGCAATTTTCGTCAATTAAGTTTGCTACGAAGTTAAAGACTATTTCAGATACTGATTCAAGCTTGCCAGGCGCTCTTAAGGTAGAGTTGCCTCGCACCCCCATATATAAAAACGCCATAATCAAAAGTGTCGTCATCAACATGAAAACAGCAGAGTTTGTAAAAGAAATATCTATCCCAAACACGTGCAGATCAACCAGCTTTTTAATCGTAAATTGATGCATAGGATTATTACTCACGAATCCCTCTTCATCTTTTTAAACTCTTTCCAAACATTAAAAACCGCCACTATAAATCCTATAAACAAACCCACAGAAATCGAAATAGCCATTTTATCTAAGTGTTTTCCAACGTGATACCCAACAAACACCATAAACAGTACAGGGGAAACCACGTCACCTATCATAGCAGAAGTTTTATTCATTAGGCAGCTCTCTATTTTTACGAATGCTGCGAATCACCCGCCCCATATATATCATGAGACTTAAGCTAATCCCAATCGCAATAAACAAAAATAGAAACTTAGCCTCGGGCAAATCTTGCACGTTAATACTCTGCTTTACCGAGCTCGCTTTCTGATGCATCAAACTGCCAAACATCCCTTGAAAAAATACCACAATCCCGACCAATAACACTAACTTCTTGATCAGCCTATTACGATCCACATACCGCAATAACAGCAATAATAGAGTCATAAGTCCTAATGAAACTAAGGACTGATACTCAATAGAACGAGAAACGATTTTAAATGCTCCCGTATGCAAGTATCCTTGCATCATACTCCAAACTGAGCTTACTGCCAACAGTATCCAGCTGGGCTTTAACCATGGCAACGCTTCTTCTGCCAATAGACTTACCCGTTTACCTTCAATTAATATACCAATTACCAATGCATAGACTATCGAAATTAACATATACGCAGCATGAATCAACAGGTGGTGAAGGTTAAGCGAATCGACACCTACATACTGAGCTATTTTGTTGGGTGTCACAACCTCAAAAGGAGACAGAAAGGCCACCATATACAACAAAAAACCACTCTGAACAAACCCTTGAACGCCAATTACTGGTCTAGACAAATTATCAATATTGCGATGCTTTGACCTAACAACATATAATGACCCAAAACACGCGAACAACGTCATCCAAACTAACATTAGTGAAACATGGTTGTTCCACACTCCACTTAGCCGCATATACCACATATCTGTGGCCACCGAATTGTTTACAACCACTAATAACGATGGCGCATGTAACAAAAAGCCAATGCACAACGTCACAAATGCACATACGGTAAACAGTGCGGTCGTTTGACAGGCTGGCCGCCCTAACCGAGCAATCTGATGAGGAACAACCCCAACTGTTTGAATTAAAGAAGTAATTAATGCTATAATTAAACAAATATGGCCAAAAAAATTAATCATGATAAACTTATTAATGAAATTTCAATACTTACGCCCTAAGATTAACTAAAAACAAATATTTTACAAATAAAAATGTTAAATCGCCTCGGATTATTATTTTACACCAAACTTTTAGGAACGCTTATAGGCTGCGATGCTTTTAACAATCGGTACTATCAATTAAAATTTTCAACAAAAGAAAAGCGATGGGTCGTATATAACGGGGTGAATGATCCCTCAAAAATAGATGCCAGCTGGTTTTCGTGGTTACACTTTATGACAGACACCCATCCATCTAAAAGTCACACCAACTGGAGGCCGAACTCGACAGGAACAAAATTTGCACAAAAAATGATAACTTCCATTGAAAACATACCTCAAACTGCATTAAACTGTTATGAGAGTTGGTCTCCGGATAAGTAAGGTTTTTTATGCAACGTAATTATATTGAAGCGTTTATAGGGTTTTGTGTTGTTATTTTAACAATTGGGTTATTGTGGGTTTTCTTTAACAAAAACGCATTAAAAGCTACAAATAGTAATCTTATCTCTGTTACGGCTTATTTCCAAACTGTTGCTGGCATTTCTAAAGGAACTGATGTTAAATTAGGCGGAGTCAAGGTCGGTCGAGTATTAGATGTACAGTTAGATCCTGAAACACTTACACCCTTATTAACTATTGGATTAGAGAAATCTTATGCTATTCCCTCAGATAGTTCTTTCGCTGTAAAATCAGAAGGCATCATGGGTGGTAAGTTTGTTTCGGTAGAAGTTGGACCTGGTCAGACTCCTATTACCGAAGGTCAAACGTTTTATAACAATCAATCCTCTCTGGATTTAGAAAGCGTCATCAGTCAAGTTGTATTTGGGGGCGAGAAAAAAAAGTAAGATGCACCATCTTTTTAAATGTCTACTCTTCTGTAGTCTATGCGTAATACCAATTAGCATTTTTGCCGCTCAGGAAAAAAAAACGCAAGAAGATCCAGCTTTAAAAACTCTGGATGAAACAAAAGAATCTCAAGAAGACTGTCCAGATTTAAATACCACCTATGCACAATTGCAATGGGTTGATAAAGTCACAGGAAGGTTTAAACTGATTCAGGCTAAGGTTGGAAAGACAACATCCTATGAAAATCTTAAAATAAACGTAAATGTCTGCAGGCAGTCCGCCCCCTATGAAGCTCCTGAATCCAAATCATTTATGACAATTTGGGAATACCCAAAAGAAGGGTTTCCCAAAAAGCTTTTTTCTGGCTGGATGTTTGCATCCTCACCCGTTTTGTCTACCTTAGTAAATCATCCACGCTATAACGTGTGGTTAATTAAATGTACGAATGAAAACATGAGCCCAAAACGCAAAAAACGCGTTAATAAATAATTAAGAAATGACTGTAATACTATACACAGAAAAAGAATTAAAATAATAAAGAATAAAAATAATGCGGAATTACAATCGATTTTTTTTGAGTGCAGTTTGTTTCATAGTTGTTATGATCATTCCATGGCGTACCGAAACTATTCTACCTGCAGAAGTCACCATTACTTCTTCGCCTACCCTTAAACAAAAAGCTCCCTATACTGTTGGCAGATTAAAATGCACCGCGACTGTATGTCAAGGTATGGAACTTTCTGGTGGTCAAGATGCTGTCTTCTTCCCAGAGTCAGACGCAATTAACCCTTTCTATGTCTGTTTACATAAACTGAATTTTTTGAATGGAGTTACCTGTATTTCGGGATCCACAGCAAAAATCAAACAACCGTATCAAGGGAGATTACACGGATTAATTTCGATCAAAGGCGAACGCAAAAGCCTTCTTATGCGCGCATATCGTTATTTGTCTGAATCTTAAAGAAATTCCGCTTCATCAACGTAAACAGCAGGACAAACGAAATCATCGTAACCACAGCACTTGACAAGAATGGCCACATACCACCAAAACTATCCCAAATCCAGCCATATAAGGGGCTTGCTATAAAATAGACAATACCGGTTAGAACATTTAAAACTCCAAATGCTGTTCCGCGATAATAAGGATTCGCTAGGTCAGTCACTAATGTCGCAACCATTCCCTGGGTCATCGCCATCTGCATGCCCCAAAATATAATTGCAATAAATACAGATGCATAACCGTTCCCAAGAGCCAACAATAGATCCGACATGATCACACATACAAACCCTAATGCTAAAAAGATACGTCGACCAAGTTTATCTGAAAGGTTACCCACTGGGTATGACGTCATAGCAATCGTTAAATTCATTAAAACCATTACTAGCGGGGCAAACACCACTGACACCCCAACTTCTCGGGCACGCAACTGCAAAAATGTCTCACTAAAATGTGAAAAGTTAAAAATAGTAACAACAATCATTAAAATCCAAAACCGCTTTCCTAGAAATTTTAGATCTTTAAGATTGAAGCGAAACGGCTTTAGCTTTGAAGATTCTATCTCTGTTTTAGAGCGATGTTTATCTTTCACAAACAGGTACAGAATAATACAGGCTAAAAATGAAGGTACTATTCCTACAAAAAAGATTAACTGATAAGTATCGGACTCTATGCGCGAATCCATTACACTAAACAAAATGAAAAAAACAACCAAAGCCCCTAACGAAGATCCTGCTTTTCCACATGCATTGCGAACGCCATAACACGCACCACGCACCTCTGCGGAGGCTAAATCACCAACCAAAGCTTCTCTGGGAGCCGCCTGTAACCCATTACCGATTCGCTCAGTAATACGTGCAAAGTATAAAACGGTCACACCATACGCAAAAGGCATCCCAATTTTTGCGATCGTTGATAAAATATACCCCACTAATATAATCATCTTGCGACGCACAAAAAAGTCACTTAACGAACCAGACACCATACGAACAATTAATGCAAAGGATTCCACAACACCTTCCATCCATCCAACTGCCTGTTTATCTAATTTCAAAACATCTACAAGATAGTGCGGGGCAATAGTGAAAACAATTGATCCTGATAACGTCATTAATAACGTTGAAATGGAAAGTGCCCAGATAGGCCTTGGAATATGATATAAATTAAACAGGGTTACGAATCCATTACATGGGGTCGAGGAACTATTTCTTAGACTTGGCATTCTCTCTCTTTCTTACGTCTTGCTGAACCTATCAAATCTGAATAATAGATGCCAGCAATTATCTTTGTTTCTTGTGTAAAAAAAACACCTCCTAAGAGGTGTTTTTAATCATACACTATACAGTTTGAAGGTCTGTATGAACTTTTCGCTTGCGACTTAAATAAGTGTACACCGCTGGCACAACAAACAATGTAAACAGTGTACCAAAGCTCATACCGCCCACAATTACCCAACCAACGTTACTGCGGATTTCACCGCCAGCACCTGTTGCTAAAGCAAGTGGAAGAGCACCAAAGATCATCGCACCCGTTGTCATCAGAATTGGACGCAGACGTAATCGGCAAGCTTCTGTGACCGATTCAAGAGCACTTTTACCTTGCTCTTGCATTGCATTCGCGAAGTCAACGATCAAAATACCATGTTTGGTAATTAACCCGATCAGCGTCACCATACCAATTTGGCTGAAAATGTTCATGCTTCCATCTTTAATCAACAGAAGTGTAATGACCGCACCCGCTAGTGATAGTGGAACACTGAGCAATATAATGAAAGGATCCACAAAACTTTCGAACTGAGCAGCCAGAACCAGGTAAATGAACAAGATTGCCAATCCAAATACGAACAACATATTTCCAGACTCTTGTAAGAACTTACGGGTTTCGCCTGTAAACTCGACAATATAATCCTTACTAATTGTCTGATTTGCAATATCCTTAACAACATTCACAGCTTTTGATAAGGACATTTTAGAGTTAATATCCCCCACAAATAGAATGTTACGCATACGGTTATAGTGTTCAATTTGAGTCGGTGCTAGTTTCTCTTCAACATTAATCAACTGAGAAATTGGCACTGTTTTCTCTTCGTTCTTCTTTTGAACACGCATGTACACATCGGATAGGTCTGAAGGCGACCTGCGGAATTCCTTTTCTACGCCCACAAGAATGTCATACTCTTTTGTATCACCCTGTGGCATATAATTTCCAACCTTCTTTCCCTTTGTGAAGATTTCCATTGTTGTTGCAATGTCTTCCGCAGAAATTCCCACATAAGACGCAACATCACGGTTGATATTCACGTTAAAGTCTTGCATGTTAACTGGCAAATAGAACCTTAAATCAATGTCATTTTGCATGTCTGCAAACCCTTGCAACAGCTTACGAGATGTTGCGATAATTTCATCCATAGGCTTCATTGACTGCAGCACAAACGTCATCGAACCATCTTCTTTACCTCCACCACCAAATGCACGTTGGTTACTTAGAGTGATTCCCAAACCAACGACCCTCTTTAATGCTGGATTAAGTTCTTTCAAAATCTGATGGCTTGATTTCTTACGTTTAGCCCATGGCTTTAAAGAAGAAAGCACAGTTACCTCTGGCATCTTAACCATCAGCAGTCGGTTTTCAACATCAGGGTTACTATCCATCACGTTATCTAACTGCATGACATAACGGTCTAATGCTTCAAGGGTTAACCCTTTTGTTGCATCACCCTTTCCACGAATGATACCTCTGTCTTCTTCAGGAACGAATTTAGACGGCAGGAACTTAGTCATCAAACCCCATGAAAGTCCTGTAAACACAACACCGACCAACACTACAATCAATCGATGGTTCAATGAAAACTTCAACAGCTTTGAATACTCTTCGTCTAGTTTTTTCAACCCTCTTGCAATCCCATCCATCATCCTTTTGATAAATGGAATCTTAATCATGGACTGATCTTCATGATGATCTTTCAACAAGCGAGAACACATCATCGGTGACAATGTCAATGCCACAAATCCTGATAAAATCACAGCCCCAGCAAGTGTTAACGCAAACTCGCGGAATAACTGTCCAGTAATACCCTGAGCCAACGAAAGTGGTGCATACACAGCCGCCAAGGTAATCGTCATGGCAATCACCGCAAATCCGATTTCCTTGCTTCCTTTTAAAGCAGCTTTCATCGGACTCATGCCTTCTTCAATATAACGATAGATGTTTTCTAAGACAACAATCGCATCATCCACGACCAAACCAACGGCTAAGACCATTGCCAGTAAGGTTAAGATGTTAATTGAAAAGCCCCAAATGTAAATTAGAATACACGTTCCAATCAATGAGATTGGAATTGTAACCATAGGCACAATTGATGCTCGTAACGAACCTATAAATCCAAACACCACAAGCAATACAAGTAAAATCGCAACAATGATGGTTTCATAAACTTCCTTAATTGCAACCTCAATGAACGTTGTGCTGTCATAAGCAACTTTCAATGTCATATCACTTGGAAGACGCTCTTGTACCTTTGGAATCTCTTTCTTAATCAAGTCTGCAACGGTAATTGGGCTACCTTCTGACTTTTTATAGATAATCAACGCAATAGCCTTGCGTCCGTTAAAGACGAAAGATGTGGTTTCATCCTGAGTTCCAACTACGGCGTTTCCAACATCTTCTAAACGAACGAACTTGCCGTTTTTGTTTCCAACAA